>CAYGHY010000178.1:0-6275 GCA_964349435.1 uncultured Oscillospiraceae bacterium | reverse complement strand
CCTGCAAGCTGGTATTCTGGTACGATGAAAAAGCGGAGTTTGCTGATGATATCAATACATTAGAGCTAGTGGGTGCCAAGGTATATCGCCTGGAGCCGGACAATCAGTTCTATACTAAATATTTTTTGGCGAGAATGGATAAGGAAACCAGTTACTTGATTTATGCACCTTTTCCAAAACCGGCTTTGCGGGATAACCACCTGGCTGATACTTTGCTTTACTCAAAACAGTTTTTTGCGACACGTGCCGAATTGATTGCTTCTGATTTACATATGGATGAGAGCAACAAGTGTGTAATCCAGAAATACATCAAATTCTTTGGAGCAAAGGAAAGAACACAGAAATTCTATGATTTGGAGATTGAGAACTTCACGAAGGAAAGTATAGAAGTCGCTTTGATGAGCGTCCTGTGTAAAACACGGACTGCCTCGTTTGAAGAGGTTCTTCGGGTAGTGCTTACCGATGACGGATTTGAGAACAACAAGTTTTTGACTGAGTTTGAAAAATATGACCTGCTAAGTGCTTTCTGGCACCTGTGTGAGGATCAGTTTGGCTATACCGATGTTAAGCCTACTATAGAAAAGCTTGTAATGACTATGTTTGTGACATATACTTCCCGCTATGTGCAAGGGGAGCTGCCAAAGGCTTGGCAAAGCTTTATTTCATACAAGTTTGGAAGCATTATTGCTTTTATGGACAACCTGATGAACAATGTCCTCTACCGGGAGCGTCATGATGAAATTTCAAGTATGATTGCATCTGCTCTGAAAGTCGCAGATACCCTTAATGGATATTTACCCGAAGCATTGATGGATTGTGATACCTTCAAAATCATTGATAACTTTATATTGCAGTGGATCACCGAACGTCTTTTAAACGAAGATACAGGAGCAAAGCTGAATAACCTTAATATTTCTGCCATCTGTCATCATCGCATGAAAAAACATTTTGGTGTACAGTTTCAGATTCAGTATCAGATGCTGTCTAAAGCATTTCACATCATTGGTACTGCGAAATATTCCTGCCCGGATGACATGGAAAACATCATCAGACAGTATCGCAGCAAGGACTATCTCATAGATGGATATTACAGAGAGTTTTATTTCCATTATGATCAGCTCGCAGACACAATGCCTTATGAAAAGCTGAGAGATTTGCTTGAGAATATCTATACCAATGAGTACATGGCAAAAATATTGCCAAATTGGAATGCTGTCCTTTCATCTGATGATTCCATGACGGTTTTGCCTTTGCAGCGTGATTTTTTCAATAAGTTTGTCCGAAACAGTAAGGATAAGATTGTGGTCATCATCTCTGATGCTCTTCGGTATGAAACAGGTCATTCCCTATATCAGAGATTGCGGGAAGATGCCAAGTGTACTGCAAAGCTGGATGCGATGATAGGTGTTCTGCCTTCCTGTACCCGCCTTGGTATGGCGGCACTGCTACCTCATAAGCAGCTTGCAACTACGGATGAATTTAAGGTTCTTGTTGATGATCTTCCATGTGACGATCTGAAGCAGCGGGAGGCTATCTTACAGAGCTATGTACCAAATAGCTGCAGTGTACAATATGATGATATAAAGATAATGAAGCAGGCGCAGCTTCGGGAGATTTTTACAGGAAAGGAAGTAGTCTATGTTTACCACAACCAGATTGATGCCCGCGGTGACAAGCCCAATACCGAGAATGAAGTGTTTAATGCCTGCTCAGAAGCAATAACGGAAATATACGACCTGATGAAACGCCTGGCCAGTGTTGCCAATACCTATCACTTTGTTGTGACGGCAGACCATGGCTTCATTTACAAGCGGGACAAGCTGAATGAAAGTGACAAAATTGGTGGCGCTGCCGGAAAAGGAACGTTTGTGAACCGAAGATTCATTATATCTGATACTACACTGCAGGAAGATGGTGTTGCCTGTATGCCGTTGGGAAGGATTTTGGGCAATGACGATCCAAAGGTAGTTTGTTTTCCTGTCAGCTCCAATGTCTTTAAAGTACCCGGCGGAGGTCAGAATTATGTCCATGGAGGCTCTTCTCCACAGGAAATGATTCTCCCGGTTTTGGATGTAAAAATCGAAAAAGGACATATGGAAACTAGGCCGGCTCAGATTATGCTGGTCAGTATGATACAAAAGATAACCAATCTGATTGCTACGCTGGATTTCATTCAGTCGGAGCCTGTCAGTGATGTAGTGAAAGCAACCAGCTACAAGCTGTTTTTCATATCCGAAAGTAATGAAAAAATTTCCAATGAGTGCATTTATGTAGCAGATAAAAAAGACTCCGATGCACAAAAGAGGATTTTCCGTCTGCGGTTCAATTTTAAAAACAAGCAGTACGATAAGTCAAAGAAATACTATTTGGTAGCCTATGATGAAAAGAATGATTTGGAAATTCTGCGTCATAGTATAGCTATTGATATTGCGTTTGCCAACGACTTCGGGTTTAGAGTATAGGTGGTGTTGACATGACAGATGAATTGATTGAGAAACTGCATAACTGTTTTGCCGGTAAGATTGTCCGTAAAGACCTGACTAAGAAAATCAAAGAGGGTGCCAATGTTCCGGTTTACGTGCTGGAATACCTTCTCGGAATGTACTGCTCATCGCGGGATGAGGATGAGATCAATGCCGGAATAGAAAATGTAAAGCAAATTCTTGCTGAGAATTATGTACGCCCGGATGAAGCCCAGAAGATTATCTCCAAGCTTCGTGAGTATGGTAGCTATACCGTGATAGACAGGATAACGGCAAAACTGAATTACAAAAGCGATATATATGAATCCGAGTTTTCCAATCTGGGTCTGAAAAATGTGCCCGTTGCAGAACAATATGTCACTGACTACGAGCGTCTTTTATGTGGTGGTATCTGGTGTATTGTCCAAATGGAGTACTTCTACGATGAAGGAGATAAGAATCGCTGCCCATTCATTATCCGGAAGCTGACACCCATTCAGATGCCGAGTCTTGATATAGATGAGGTTAAGACTGCCAGAGCCGATTTTACAAATGAGGAATGGATCGACCTTATCCTGCGCAGTACAGGCATGGAGCCTTCACAGTTTAATAATCGTGTCAAATGGCTGCACCTGGCGAGATTGATACCGCTGGCTGAGAATAACTATAATCTATGTGAATTGGGACCTAGAGGAACCGGAAAGTCCCATATTTACAAAGAAATCAGCCCTAATAGTATTCTTATTTCCGGCGGACAAACGACCGTTGCCAATCTGTTCTACAATATGGGTAACAAAACAGTTGGACTTGTGGGACTCTGGGATTGTGTTGCTTTTGATGAAGTGGCTGGTATCACATTCAAAGATAAAGATGGCGTTCAGATCATGAAGGACTATATGGCTTCCGGCTCCTTCGCCAGAGGCAAGGAAGAAAAGAATGCTTATGCTTCCATGGTGTTCGTGGGGAACATCAATCAGAGTGTGGATGTGGTACTGAAAACCTCCCACCTGTTTGACCCGTTCCCGGATGCCATGGCAAACGATATGGCTTTCCTTGATCGCATGCACTGCTATATTCCTGGCTGGGAAGTACCAAAGTATCGTCCGGAATACTTCACCAATGATTACGGTTTCATCACAGACTATTTTTCTGAAATTATGCGTGAGCTACGGAAAATCTCTTATGCTGACGCCATAGATAAATACTTCAAGCTGGGCAACAACTTGAACCAGCGTGATGTAATCGCAGTAAAAAAGACGGTTTCCGGTCTTGTGAAGCTGATCCATCCTGATGGAAAGTATACAAGAGAAAGTGTTGAAGAAATCCTGCGGTTTGCTCTGGAACTTCGCCGCAGAGTAAAGGAACAGTTAAAAAAGATTGGCGGCATGGAGTTCTATGATGTGAATTTTTCCTACATAGACAACGAGTCTTTTAATGAAGAGTTTGTTTCGGTTCCCGAACAGGGCGGTGGAAAGCTCATTCCTGAAGGTATGGGAAAGCCGGGACATATTTATACAGTTTCTCATGGAAAGAACGGTATGATTGGTGTCTATAAACTTGAGATGCAAATGACAGCAGGTACAGGTAAGTTTGAACGTACCGGTATTGGTTCAGATCGCGAGGCCAGGGAAGCAGTGGATACGGCATTCCGTTATCTGAAAGCCAATGCACGAAATATCAGCGCATCTATAAGCACAACCACAAAGGATTACCTGATGCATGTTCAGGACCTTAACGGCATCGGCATGACAAAGTACCTGACTCTGCCGGCTGTAGTTGCCATTTGTTCTGTTGCGCTGAATAAACCACCCATTAGCAGTGCTGTTATTCTTGGGGATCTGAGTATTGGCGGGACGATAATGAAGGTTGAGGAACTGGCTAACACTTTGCAGGTGTGTCTTGACAGCGGAGCAAAGAAAGTTTTGATTCCTATAACCTCGGCTGTGGATTTGGGAACGGTGCCTTCGGAGTTAATTGGCTGTTTTAATATAATTTTTTACCAGAGCGCTGAGGATGCGGTGTTCAAGGCGCTGGGCGTAGAATAAGGAGGAGCGATTAAACTAAAATAATGCCATTACCTTTATTTGCGTTGCTCTTCTTCATAGAATCTTCACATTTTGATGTTATTATTAATCATAGCTAGATTAATAACGTTTAGTATAATTGGAATTTGTCCTTATTCAGGTGGATATCATGCGCACAATTCTTCAAATAGAAGGAATGACCTGTACAAGCTGCGAAATGAGAATAGAGAATGCTTTAAAGAAGCTTGAAGGTATAGTGAATGCCAAGGCTATTTTCAGCAGTTCAAATGTTTATATCACGTATGATGTAAAGGTGATAAGGCTTGACAGAATTATTGAAGAAATAGAAAAGCATGACTATAAAGTGAAGAATAAGCCGACGCAGCAGGTTGTAACGAGAACTGATGTTAAGAAAATATCCGACGATAAGATACCTGTAAATCAATTATTGGGCATGGGAATCATCCTGTTTGCTCTCTATGTCATCATAAAAAACACCATTGGGTTCAATTTTATACCAGAGGTTAACCAATCAATGGGATATGGACTGCTTTTTCTCGTAGGTCTACTGACGTCACTGCACTGCATAGCGATGTGCGGCGGACTGAGCTTGTCGCAGTGTGTTTCATATAAACCTGCAACCAGCGCTCCTGCAAGCAGCGCACCAAATAAACTTTCCAAGCTGAAGCCGAGCTTATTGTATAATTGCGGAAGGGTAATATCTTATACCATTATTGGTGGTATAGTCGGAGCATTAGGATCGGTGATACCCTTTTCAGGGGCAGCAAAGGGTATAGTTGCAATAGCCTCCGGTTTATTTATGGTAGTGATGGGTCTTAATATGTTGAACATATTCCCATGGCTGAGGAGGCTGAATCCCAGAATACCTAAAATATTCGGCAATAAGATCCATAATAACGATGGTAAATACGGACCTTTCTATGTAGGACTGCTGAACGGACTAATGCCGTGCGGTCCATTGCAGGCAATGCAGATTTATGCTTTGGGTACAGGCAGCTTTGCAGCAGGCGCTATATCAATGTTTCTCTTCAGCCTTGGGACGGTACCTTTAATGTTTGGATTTGGAGCAATAAGCTCATTGATAAGCGGTAAATTTACTCATAAGATGTTAAAGGCTAGCGCAATGCTTGTAATGGTGCTTGGTATAGTCATGGTAAACAGGGGACTTGCCCTGTCGGGAGTCAATATGGCGTATACTTCATCCAGACCAGGGAACATTGCCAGCATAGAGGGAAATGTGCAGTTGGTTGCTACCAGTCTTGAGTCGGGCAGGTATTCACCCATTGTTGTCCAGAAAGGCATTCCTGTAAAATGGACCATTACGGTGGAAAAGGGTGATTTGAATGGATGTAACAATCCCGTGACCATTCCTGAGTATGATTTACAGAAAGAGCTTGTGATTGGCGACAATTTGATTGAATTCACTCCTGAATCAGAAGGGAACATTTTGTATACCTGCTGGATGGGAATGATCAGAAGTAACATCACGGTTGTATCTGATCTTTCAAAGGTTTCGGCTTTCAGCCCAAGACAGCTAGTAGCAAGAGTTGTCATGAAGAAATCATGAGAATAAAAAGAATGGTAGGGGATCTTGATAAGCTTGCCAGATATGAAAGCGATAATCTTATTCTTGACAAGGAAGGGACTGAATTTATAGTATCGTTACCTAAACAGGCACATTAAAAGCTGACAATTAATGTATATAAGTTGCAGAAAAGACTTCCGAATATGGGAGTCTTTTTTGCTGCCTAAAATTAATGTTTTATAA
>CAYGHY010000177.1:0-6332 GCA_964349435.1 uncultured Oscillospiraceae bacterium | reverse complement strand
GCGAACAAGATAAATTCGCTTTGGTTTTAAGTCGTGAGCGAAGCGAATTTTCTTGAAGAGGTATATATGGGTACTTTACGGCATATAAAGGATCTTTTGATAAAGCATAAATACAGATACGGCCTGGGTGTCGTATTTCTGTTATGCGTGGATGCGCTGCAACTGGTGCTGCCAAGAGTTCTGGGAGAGGTCACTGATCTTCTTGAAAATGGCTCTCTCACTCGTGCAAGGCTGGGAGAGTACGCTGCCATTGTGGCACTAATAGCGGTGGGCATAGCAGTTTTCAGATTTCTGTTCAGGTATGCGCTTTATGGTGCTTCCAGATCTATAGAGCTGTCCTTAAGGAATCGCTTTTATGCACACCTGCAAAAGCTTTCTGTCAATTATTTCAACACTCATAAAACCGGCGATATTATGGCTCATGCCACCAACGACATGAACAATGTCACTATGGCCACCGGTCAGGGCATCATATTTGCCATAGATTGCTTGCTGATTCCCGTTGTAGCAGTAGCAATGATGTGGAATACGGCAGGCTTCAAGTTAACGGCAGCGTGCTCTGCGCCTCTGCTGCTGCTTAGTATTACTGTGGTGTTTTTCCTGAAGATAATGCAGTCCCGTGTGCAAACGCAGCAGGAAGCCTTCTCCAATCTTACTGAGACCGCAAGGGAAAATTTTTCCGGGATAAGGGTCATTAAAGCATTTTCTCAGGAACAAAATGAAACCGTGAAGTTTGAAAAGGCAAACTCTATAAACAGAGAAGCCAACTTGAAATTCGTCAGGCTGATCAGCATTATGTTTCCAAGTGTAATGGCCATCTCTTCACTGTCCTTTGTCATAGCACTCTGGTACGGCGGGATACATGTAATTGAAGGCGTGTTGACGCTGGGTGGTTTTGTCGCCTTCAACAGCTACCTTGGTATGTTGATTTGGCCTATCACGGCACTTGGCTGGGTCGCAAACATATTTCAGAGAGGCGCCGTGTCGTTGGGGAGAATCAACACGATTATAGACGAAAAGCCTGAGATTTCGGATTGTATCGCACCTTCAGACAGCTGCGATTCCAAGGTTGTAATTGATAAAGCAGGCCTTGAATTCAAAGGACTGACCTTCACCTATCCCGGAACGGAAAGGCCGGCACTTGAAAATATCAGCTTCACTGTTGAAAAAGGCAAGACTCTAGCGGTGGTTGGCCGAACCGGCAGCGGCAAGACTACGCTGATTAATCTGATTCCAAGGCTTTTATCCGTGCCGGAGGGTGTACTTCTAATAGATGGTGTGGATATAAACGACATTCCATTATCCAAGTTAAGAAGCAGCATTGGATGTGTGCCACAGGATACATTTCTGTTTTCCGCATCCATAAGTGAAAACATTGATTTCTTCCGTGGGTACAGCAAAGATGAAATAGAGAATGCCGCAAAAACAGCCAGGATATATGACAATATCTGCGAATTTTCGAATCGGTTTGGCACCATGGTAGGCGAGCGCGGTGTCACACTTTCCGGAGGCCAGAAGCAGCGTGTAGCCATTGCCAGGGCAGTGCTCGGGGCGCCTTCCATTCTGATACTTGACGATTGCCTGTCAGCAGTAGATGCCAATACAGAAGAGGAAATCCTCAGAGATCTGAAGAGTATTATGAAGCAGCGAACGAGCATTATTGTTTCTCATAGGATTTCTGCCGTAAAAGATGCGGATGAGATTATTGTGCTTGACGAAGGCAGGATTATTGAACATGGCACACACGCTGCACTGCTTGAATTTGGCGGTTTCTATCACACGCTGCACAGAAAGCAGCTTCTGACTGAACAGATAGAGGAGGCTGATTAGTATGTCCGATGAAAACAACAACCTTCAGGAAGAGGAACTGGAAGCCAAAACATATGATTCCAGGCTGATGAAACGGCTTTTAAAATATGCCGCCCAATACTGGCGCTATTTCCTTCTGGCAGTTATATTACTGTTTGCCTCCACCATTACTGATCTTATTAGGCCATACCTGATGGGCATAACAATTGATGATTTTATAAAAGAAGGAGATGTCCGGTCACTGAACAAAATGGGCCTTTATTTTTTGATTCTTGTCGCATCGAGTTTCATTTTCAATTTACTGCAGATATATGTGCTAACCTATACAGGGCAGACCATCATCTACAACATACGGCAGCAGATATTCACGCACCTGCAGAAGATGCCGCTTTCCTATTTCGACAAGAATCCCATAGGCAGACTTGTCACCCGTGTGACAAACGATACTGAAACCTTGAATGATATGTATACCAATGTGCTGGTCACGCTGCTCAAAGACTTTTCCATCCTTACGGGCACACTGATCATTATGTTCCGGCTGAACGCAGCCCTTACACTCGTCACACTGGCCATTATGCCCGCAGTAGTGCTGCTGACGGTGTTCTTCAGGGTAAAAATCAGGAAAGTTTATAGAATTGTGCGGGTGGCGCTGGCAAAGATTAATTCTGCTGTTTCGGAAAATATCTCAGGTATGCGTACTATACAGATGTTCAACCGGGAAAAACAGAATTACGACAAGTTCAATGAAACAGGAAAAGAATATCATAAGGCTGTCATGAGCGAGGTGGTGACCTTTGGTTTGTTCCGGCCTGTTATTGAAATGATGGCGTCCTTTGTTGTAGCACTGCTGATATGGTTCGGCGGCGCAAATGTCCTTGAAGGCACGCTTAAGTTCGGTATTCTGTATGCCTTTGTAAATTATGTTTCATTGCTTTTCCAGCCCATCAACGACCTTGCAGAAAAGTACAACATTCTGCAATCCTCAATGGCAGCGTCGGAAAGAATTTTTATGATTATTGACACACCTGTTGAGAAAGACAGCGGTATACAACGGCTGGATACCAATGCATTCAAAGGGGATATCGAGTTTAAAAACGTCTGGTTTGCTTACAATGAAAACGAATGGGTGCTTAGAGATGTCAGCTTTTCGGTACCAGCAGGCAAAACCGTTGCTATCGTTGGCGCCACCGGTGCAGGCAAAACGTCCATTATTAACCTCCTGAGCAGGTTTTATGAAATACAGAAGGGCGAGATACTTATTGATAGCATTAATATACAGGACTTGCGAAAAGATTCTTTAAGAAAATCAATCGGAGTAGTGTTACAAGATGTCTTCCTTTTCAGTGGGAAATTGAAGGACAATATCCGCCTGAATGACGAGAGTATCAGTGATGAAAAAATTGAAGAGGCAGCCAGGTATGTGAACGCAGACAGCTTTATCAGCAAGCTTCACAACCGTTATAACGAAGAAGTTATGGAACGCGGCTCCACTTTTTCATCCGGTCAAAGGCAGCTGCTTGCTTTTGCCAGAGCATTGGCCTTTGACCCGTCAATACTTGTACTGGATGAGGCTACCTCCAATATAGACACAGAGACAGAGCTGCTCATACAAGATGCCCTGACGAAGCTCACCAAAAACCGTACTACTATCGTTATTGCTCATAGACTTTCCACTATCCAGCATGCCGACAATATCATCGTGCTGCATAAGGGCAAGGTGAGGGAATCCGGAAACCATCAGGAGCTGCTAGCCAAGAGGGGCATGTACTTTTTTCTTTATCAGCTTCAGTATCAGGACAGGCAATGAAGCAACACTCTGTTATAACCTACAGGCAAGCCCTGATTAATGCCATGCCAGATAATGGAGACCAAGACCACTATTGACACCCATTTACATTTATGTTAGCATATATACGAAGGCATTTCGCAAAATTCGCTGCGAGGTGTCTTCTTGTGTTTATCTTTTAACATTATTCAATGTAACAATTAGGGGGATAGAAATGTGTAATACAATATTGTCTGAAGGAATGTATGAAATCCTCTGTGCCCATGTGGCAGGTATAGAAAGGAAGAAAGAGGCTACCATCAAGAGATTCTACGCTGACAATGTCGGAACAGGCATGGATATTGAAGCATTTTTTAGGGAATATACTGCTGCCATCGACAACTACCTCAGAAGCGTCAAGGTTCTGAAAGATGGCTCGGACAGCTGCCCGCTGACCATTATCGATAGTACTGTAGAAGTAAAAGATACCGCAGATATGGGTATTTACAGCTACCATATCGTACTTCCATATGCACAAAAAACGCATAAAGACATGAGTTATGCGTCTTGCTTATCTCCCATGGGCAGAGCGCTGTTGCTTAAAACCGTGGGCAGCAAGGTTTCCATACAGACCCCCGCCGACCTTTTTAATTATGAGGTAGTAAATATTGTCCTTCCAGATTATACCGCAGTTAAGTTGCAAGCTAAGGTATGAAAATCGCTGCTATAAGCTTACAAGGACAATTCTTGCTTTATAGTCAGAATACAAAAGCATTGAAAAAACAATCATACTCTCTATCTGTCCGACAACATTTTGTTAATTGAAACTGGTGGCTGCAGCATCTCAATAACCTCCGCTGCTGCCGCCTCCGCCGCTTCTTCCGCCGCCGCCGGATGAACCGCCGAAGCCGCCTCCGCCACGTCCTCCGCCGAAGCCGCCTCCGCCACGTCCTCCGCCGAAGCCGCCTCTACCACCCCAACCTCCTCGGCCTCCGCGCCCCCCTCCGAAAAAGCTTAAGTAAAATAGGATTTTCAATAATGCGCTTGTGATTCTGAATCGAAAGAATATTCCATCAACCGCTATAAACAAAACAAATAAAATAATTGAAATGACACGGCTCCCCGCTTGCGAAGAGGAAGATGAGGAAGAGGAAGATGAGGAAGAGGATGGGGAATTGGCAGAATTCTGCGGTCGGTTACCGGTATCAATGGTTACGTTATATTCTTGTGCTACAGCATTTACTATCGCAATATAGCCATTTAAAATACCGGTGTCATAATCATTATTCTTTAGGAACGGAGCCATCTCATTTTTTCTTATTTCGGCCGTTATTACATCAGGTATAGCACCCTCAAGTCCATATCCAACTTCTATCCTCAACAGTCTTTCCTGAACAGTAATCAGTATAAGCACACCATTATCTTTATCCTTCTGCCCGACGCCCCACTGTGTAAAAAGCTCATTTGCATAACTGTCGATATCCCGTCCGTCAAGCGTATTGATTGTTACAGCGACAATTTGAGCAGCCGTTTTATCCTCAAGCTGTTTACCAAGGCTTTGTATACTATCATGAGTACTCTGATCCAGCACATTCGCAAAATCGTTAATGAAAAACTCAGGCGTAGGTGAAGGGTAGTTCCCCTCTGCAAATGCGGCAGTAGAAAGCATGCTTATTGTAATCACCATGGAAATAATTGCTTTTAGAAACTTTTTCACCATACACACTCTCTTTCTTTAAGACTTAACCCCGCAAATAATATGTTGTCAGCTCAAGAAAATCCGCTTCGCTCATGACTTAAAACCAAAGCGAATTTATCTTGTTCGCTATGGAACCCTATGGTTCCCTTCGACGGATGCCTTATAACTTTATTTTGCATCCTGAGCACCCTCCTTAAACCGGGAAAGGGGAGTCCCCTTTCCAAACCCCAGCATAGGAATTGTTTAGGAGAATTCATAAATTCCTATGCTTCAAGAAAATCCGCTTGCCGACAATGCACTAGAACTTAACCTTTGGAGCTTCCAGCGCTCCCGGGCTGGCCTCAAAATATTCTCTTGGCGCGTACCCCATTAAACGGGCAAAAATATTTCCCGGGAAACGCATTACTTTGGTGTTGTACGTCTGTACCGAATCAATAAACCTTTTTCTTTCAACCGAAACCCTGTTTTCAGAGCCTTCGATCTGTGTCTGAAGGTTTGCAAACTGCTCACTGGCTTTAAGATCAGGATAGTTCTCTACTATTACAAGTACACTTCTTGCAAGTGCAGCCATATTTTCGTCCGCTGCAAGCTTGCTGGCTACATCAGATGAGCCATTGTACAGTATTGATCGGGCCGCTGCAATTTCTCCGAACACTTTCTCTTCATGCTTTACATATCCCTTTACAACCTCTACCTCATTGGCAATCAAGTCTGCCCTTCTTTGCATCACATTCTCCACCTGGCTCCACTTGCTCTTTACATCCTGGTCTGAAGCTGTCAAACCATTATATGAGGAAATCAAGGTGACAGCCAGAATAATCGCAGCCAGCGCAACAATACCCCACTTAATCCATCTTCCAAAGAAATATTCGCTGTAGTTGTAACTCATATCAATACATCCTTTCCTTTAAAAACCTCTCAATAAAAGATAGCTCTCCTATTGTTCCAAAACTAAGGGTCGGCTATAATTTTACTTCCAATTCTTTTCTTGAAGCATAGGAATTTAAAAATTCCTATGCTGGGGTTTGGAAAGGGGATTCCCCTTTCCCGGTTCAGGGA
>CAYGHY010000176.1:4611-6334 GCA_964349435.1 uncultured Oscillospiraceae bacterium | reverse complement strand
CTCTCCTTCTTCCAGCACCTTTGTGGTGGGCTGCTCATTAAGATATAGCAGGTAATGCCCGTCATCATACTTTGTGTACGTCTTCTTCTGTGTGTAAAAATGTGTGTGCATAATAATGTTGTTTATTCGTCGGGATCGACAACATTATAGAAGAAATTGCCTTTCCCAGACTTGATTATTTGTTTAACTATTTTTGCTTCAACCGGGTAATCCTCTGCATTTGTTTCTTTAAAAACATTAATCAATGCTTCCGACCCAGTAAAACATATATGCTTCACCCACTCTTTCTCTGTACTTCCATCTTCTTTGTTGACATCTTCTTCAATCATGAACTGCAGCGTCAGGCACTCTCCTTTGTACTTACTCTCTGTAATCTCGTAGCCGGTGATCCGTATGGTTTTATCCAAGATCTTGTCGATATGAATTTTATCCCCATCGAGCTTTCCAGGCGTTTTACGAATCTCACTAAATTTCCTCATCTCCAAAACATTTAATAGGTGATTACTATCGCAATGTTTTATAAAGCCTAACCTGCTGCACTCTTTTAACCTTATCTCTTCACTGGTGAGTCCTTTTTTCCTCCATTTCGCCACCTGCCGACACAAGCTCTTCTTGTTTCTCTTCCTGGCTAGCGTATGGGTCGGGTAAATCACATACCCGCCAAAATCAACACCATTGGTTATTGGGAAAATTGAATAATTTCTTTTCAGGCTTACATCTCTCTCCGTTTCCATGTAATCATTCATCCAGACCAGCCACGCATGTAGTTGTTCTTTGGATCCTGAAAGTAGGACCACATCATCTGCATAGCGGTAATAGTATTTCACACCCACACTTTCTTTTAGGATGTGATCCATTTCCGATAAATAAAGATTAGCAAAGAATTGAGAAGTGTAATTGCCTATTGGCACCCCATCTGTTGAATCGATAAGTCTATCGAGCAAGATCAGTAGCTTAGGATCTTTAATTTTCTTGCGAACGACTTCTTTTAGAATGGAGTGATTAATGGTTGGATAAAACTTTTTTACATCTACTTTCAAGCAATAGCGAGTACCATCAGGATCTTTCCTGATGTCTTGTCGCACCCTAGCTGTCATGGAATGAACACCACGCCCCCTGATGCATGCATATGTATCAGCAGTGAACTGTGACGTCCAGATTGGCTCAACAACCTGCATGATGGCCCAATGGACCACCCTGTCTCTGAAAGGCAGCTTGAAAATTATTCTCTCTTTTGGTTCTCTTTTTATGAATGTGACATATTCCGAAGTTTGGTATGTCATCTCTTCTAGCTCATACTGCAGGGAACGAAGATTCTCCTCAAGGTTTAGATTGAATACTGTAACTTCCTGCCTGGTTGACTTCCCTTTCTGAGCGTTGTGAAAAGCATTAAAGAGATTGTCGTATGAGCAAACCTGCTCATACAAGTGCCCGTAACGTTTCATTGTTTTATTGCTTCATTAATCACCACGTGTCTGAGGTGTCTGAAGTGTCTGATGTGTCATCGGGTTTGAAGTGTCTGTGTGTCTGTAATGTGTCTGCTGTGGTTGAAAAGGAAGCGTTCGAACCGAAATGGCCTACCAGCATCCGTTTTCGATAATAGTAATTTTTTGCCAAGAGACAAGGCCTTTCCTCACTCACTATATTTTCCACATCTGAGGGGAACGGACCGATTCGCATTCGCATTCGTCGCCGCATTATTCGAATTCGTGTAGAACGCCCC
>CAYGHY010000176.1:0-4511 GCA_964349435.1 uncultured Oscillospiraceae bacterium | reverse complement strand
CCAAAACCGCCCTGATACAAGCCGTTTGAATCCTTTTCCATTACCGTATCCTGAGTGTGCCTGTTGCCGTACACTATTCGAATGAGAATTTCAATAGCTGCCCTGGAAACAAACCAGCATGCGTTCCAATTCTCGCCCCTCTTTCTTGCGTATGTTTGCGCTGTCTGTATTCCATAGACTGTTGCCGGCATGCCGAGCATGGTCGTTTGAGGATCATTTTCGCCGGCAAGCGTACCTGTCAATACAGCATTGCCACCCCCTCGATAACGGGGATCAGAATTGACAACGGAGCATAAGGTGAGGTCTGTTCTATCGATCACGCCATGGCCAATGGCCGAATAACCGCCAGCGGGAATGTAATAACTCTTCTTCCCAATTATCGGCTGCAGAGAGACTGCTTCATAGGTGTAATCACCCTCCTCCCATGTAGTGAAGTAGAAAGCACCCCAGCAGAACATGTATTGCCCCTCCGATCCATCCAGCAGCGCGGGAGACCCATCCTCATAGAAGTTGTGGTTATCTCTGTGCAGTTTCTTTTTCGTCAGATCATCCGCAACCAGGTAACAACCAAGCCCAAGGATCCTCGGTAGCTCGCGAAGAAAGTCCAAGTCACCAACAGCTTCTCCAATTGGCGTTGAAAGCGTGTTGTTCCATCGTCTTACAGCCTTGTTGTCCGCATGGTGGATAGATACAATCCTGTTCACTTCGTTAATCGCTCCTACAACATTTTTTGATGTGGTCTCGAGCCCAGCATCTATTTTGTCCTGTTTAAGAGCAAGTTCGGCCTTTATAGCTAATCGTGCCGCATCTGCTTCCGCTGCTGCTTCGTTAGCCTCCTGTATCGCCAGCTCGATAGCGGCAGAGTCAACCAATGGGATCCACTTGGTACGATCAGTTAACGCAAATGTATTGAGCTTCACTTTTGACATGTAGCTCCCATGCCCGTAAGTAACAATATCAAGGATATCGTAACCACCTTCATATTCCGAAGACCATTCGCCCTTGTCAACTGGTCTTATCTTTCCTAAATTTATTGATGTTGGCATATTTTAGTTGTTAATTGTTGCAATTAGTTCTCCACTTTCATTCACCGCCATTGATACGTCGGCCATTGGGCCGGTATCGCCTTTCACCTTTAAGGATTCTATTTGCTCTGGCGTGAAGTCCTCGTAGGTAAACGCGTCTCCCTTGTCACCCTTGACTTTTAGAGATTCAAGTTGCTCCGGAGTGAAATCATCAAAGGTGAAAGGATCTCCCTTGTCCCCTTTGAAAGCAATTGCCATTTCGCTCGTCATGGCATACTCGTTCGAGATAGAAGCATACTTGCTCTTTGTAACTATCTCGCACGGATCGACATCAACGCAGCAATTTCTCAAGCCATCCGAGAAGCCTGAGTCCAAAATAGTATATGAGAATTCAAGGTTATAAGCACCCGGCTCATTTGTAACCTCCCTCTTCAGCTCAATTCGTATTTTATTCACATCAACAACTTCGTAGGAGAGTTGCTGTTTTTTGCTGAACGAATGTAATATGAGCTCAGATCTTACTATTTTCGAAAGATCCTCAGGCTGGGAATTTCTAACTATCCCCCATACGAAGTGAATATCATTACCATCTCTTACCTTTTCCATCACAGCAGATAGTTAATGATTAGCCCTTTGGTTATTACAGACAATGCTGTACCAATAACAGCACCTAACAATGCTGCAATAGCATCGGCAAACTCCGGTGTGCCTTTTTTCAACTTCATATCCCAGATGACCTCCTTCCCTACGCCCACAGCGACTGCAAGCAAAAACCCGAGAGGGGCATTAATGAAACTTGCTACGAAAGCAATTAAGAAGCCATATTTCATGTGTTTGATTTTGTCCGGCTGCATACTATTTGATTTTGAATTTAACTCCCTTCGAACTCAATGTTTTCTTGATACCCTCGATCTCTCCTTGATCAGATGTCTCAATGCTGTACACATTCGCGTCATCATGCACCAACACCTTACGCAAGGATTGGCTTTCGCTGTAACAAGTTAAGAACCTGCCGAGCGAGAAAAGATTTACATACAGTTTCATAGATACTCAATCATATTAAGCGCAGGTCTTTTATCAAGGTAATCCGGATCATGGTCATGGGCGTACGCCTCACGTTCGAAGCAGATCGAGCGATAAGCGAAATTCATGTCGTATCCCTTTCTCTCGCCTGTTCTGTGATATTTCAGCAACCACCCAACGGTGTAGATCAGCTGCCTGATAAACCACTCCACGGCATACCAGAGATAGAATGCAACCAGAGACAGCAATGGCACCCACCATGCGCAAACAAATGCCATTGGGATGGTCAGGGCTAGACTAGCCACCAACAGCTCCCTGTACTGAACAATATGAATAAACTCATGTAGGACATCTTCATCCCGCACAATGGCTTTCGGAGCAGCGTACACACCCCATGGGAGCGTGATCATCTTCTTCCCAATAAGCCTGAGCAACTTCGTTCTCCTGATCTTCATCATTTTACTTTAAAATATACCTCGTAAACGGTATTTCTGGTATATTTTAATAATGCAATTGAGGAAAATCCTCTAAATGTTTTACTTTTGCATTAATGACTTAAAAATTAGTATGATGAAAAAAATTATTCTATTCCTATTCGCTTTGACAATGGCTTTTACCGCATGCGAGCCTGATGACATGCCCGACAAGGGAAAACTGGACCCGAACGCAACGATTATTTTAAAGCCCGCAAAGGGCGTGCAAGTGCGTTCTATTGAAACTGGTCTGACGGCCTTGGAGGTCGTTCAAAATGCAGTGAACATCAAGTGGCAATCACACTATTTCGACAATGTCTATTATGATGATGCGAAAGATATTGCCAGAACATTCATCGAGGAGCACCGTGATCTGGTTACGCCTGCCCTAAAAATGTGGGGCACGGATATAATAAATCAGGAGGGTGAGTACTACCGAGATTTTATCAATGGCTTTAATGTGGTTATCACCGACACGAATAACGATACTATTGCCCAGGTACCGGATGCTGTGATTAACAGTGCTCGACCTCTTATTGAGGCGGCATACAATGACAGTAATTACACGGAAGTTTATCGCCTGTTTAACGAAGCATTTACTTTTGTTCCATATTAATTACAGAGTCAATCTGAATTGAAAAGGCCCCAATGAAGGGGCCTTTTTTTATTGTGAGTAATTGTTACCTGTAATCATAAAGTCGAAAGCGGTATCACTCAGTGCGGGAGTACTAGCATTCGTGTAGAAATACACCATGAAGTAATTAGTGTTTTTCGATGTCACATAGAATGTCCGATTGCTGGCCGGAGTGATGCTTACCTGGTAGTTCGTGTGCCCTACATTGTGATAAACAGCATAGGTACCGGTTGACTGTTTTGTCGCAGTCAGTGATCCATGCTTTTTTGCCCCCCAGCTATTTGCGAACCCGCCAGTAGATGCCACAGAAGCGCTCAGCAAGACTCCAGGAGCATTCCATTTGTTTACCGGCGCACGGGCATCCAGCCCTCCATCCTCTGTAAAATGGAAATGCGAGTCGGAGTAGAAGAACATCATTCCGTCAAGTCCATACTGCTGACGACGTACACCTTGCAGCGTGTATGCCCAGGCGAATGTTGATGCAGTACTGTTTGCTTGTGCATATGAGATGTCCCCCTCCGTGATAACCTCAAGTTTGAACGTATAAGTGCCGGCATCGGTTAAATATGAGCTTGTAACAGGCACGACGACCGAGTCGGTATCATTTTGATAATTGACAGTGTTTGTAAAATACACCATTGCCGTTGCAAGCGTTAACGCCCTCACTCCGTTTCTGTATGCCCGCAACTCCGCTACAGCGAAAGAGGATATACCACTCGGCTGTGCCTTCCCGGATGCACTGATTGATATCGTAGTGCCGTTGAATGTAGCCGTAGCCCCATACTTCGTCACATTGGTGCTCCCTGACAATGTTAATACTGACGCTGTGCTGCCACCCCCAACAGCTGTGCTGCCTGAGTATATGGTACCGGCCAATAGAGTTGCTATTGTTGGGATATTCTCCACCCCGAACACTAAACGTGATTTTCCGGTGGCCGGATCAACCATCACAACTCGGCCAGAAGGCTCTACGATCAGATCTCCATACTTCCCTGCGCCATTGTGGAGCATAATAATCTTTGCCAGATTGCTGTACTCGCCAGCTGATGGGGTCGTGCCCGCAGACATCTTTGACAAGAACTCAATAAGAGCAAATGCCTGTGCATACGTGCCCCCAGACCAATATGAGGGGTTGTTTTTCAACGTCCCTCGTACTCCTGATATCCCCGCTGTTACATCAAGACTGTTTGCCTCCCTGAGAAGCATCATCACGGCCTGTATAAGTGCTCCATCGATTGTCACCCCAAATTTATCAGTGATGGCCATTACTTTGTGCCAGTCAGGATCGAGTATTGGCGTTGTCTCAGTAGTGGAATTGTCGGTATAGGTAGTGATCACCTTCGTCCAAAGGAAAAA
>CAYGHY010000175.1:0-6467 GCA_964349435.1 uncultured Oscillospiraceae bacterium | reverse complement strand
GAAACAAAAAGCAAGGGAAACCCGACATTTTGAAAGACAAAAAAGGAAATATGATACCCTTGCTTCAGCAGACACAGAGCATATACGGATTTATACCCGCAGGAGCTTTTGTAAAAATATCTGAGGAGACGAGTCTAAATCTGAGTGACATGTATGGCGTTGCGACCTTTTACTCGCAGTTTCGCCTCAAACCTGCCGGTAAAATTATTATCAAGGTATGTCATGGTACAGCCTGCCATGTGCAGAATGTAAAAGTAATTACAGAAGCATTGCAGGAAAGTCTTAAAGTTAAAGACGGAGGAACTACGGAAGACGGGTTTTACACCCTTGAGTCTGTGGCATGTCTCGGATGTTGTTCGCTTGCCCCCGTTATGATGATCGGTGAAGACACTTTTGGTAAACTGACAGCTAAACAAGCTGTGAAAATCATTAGAGAGATTAAGTTAAGAGAAACTAATTAAAATGGATATATGAAAGTTATTGTCGGTTTGGGTAGCTGCGGAATAGCAGCCGGAGCATCCAAGGTTTACGACAAACTCGAAGCCGTTAGAAAAGCGGAGAATCTTGATTTTGAACTCAAGAAAACGAGTTGTGTCGGAATGTGCTACAAAGAACCTCTTGTCGAGATTATTGATGACGAAGGCTCTTACCTTTACGGAGAAATTGATGAAACGAGGGTTGTTGAACTATTGGAAAAGCATATCTTGAGGAAAGAGGTAATCAATGAATATGTTGTAAAAACGGATCTTTTCGATACCGATGAAAAAGATTTTTACGAAAATCAGATAAAGCTTTGTCTTCGTAACTGTGGCTATATAGACCCTGAGTCAATTGATGAGTATGAGTTGAGGGATGGCTACAAATCACTGAAGAAGATAGCTTCAGAAAAAATAAGCACTGAGGATGTGATAAAAACCATGCTCGACAGCGGTTTACGTGGCAGAGGAGGCGGAGGTTTTCCAACAGGCATGAAATGGAGATTTGCTGCCAACACCCCCTCCGATGAAAAATATATCATCTGCAATGCTGATGAAGGCGACCCAGGTGCTTTTATGGACAGGTCTATTCTGGAAGGTGACCCCCATTCTATTTTGGAAGGTATGATTATCGGTGCTTATGCTGTGGGTGCCAATCAAGGTGTCATTTATTGTCGTGCCGAGTACCCGCTCGCACTCAGACGACTCTATCAGGCTATTGATCAGGCAAAAGAAAAGGGCTATCTCGGCAAAAATATTCTCGGTATCGGAGGTTTTAATTTCGACATCTATATAAAAGAAGGTGCCGGTGCTTTCGTTTGTGGTGAAGAAACAGCTTTAATGGCTTCTGTGGAAGGTGAAAGAGGAATGCCCCGTAAAAGACCGCCTTTTCCTGCCGAATCAGGTTTATGGAAAAAACCTACCAATATTAATAATGTAGAAACATGGGCTTTAGTGCCTTGGATTCTTTATAATGGTGCCGCTGCTTTTGCCCAATACGGAACTGAAGGTAGTAAAGGTACAAAGGTTTTTGCCCTGGCTGGTAAAATAAATAGGGGCGGTTTGGTTGAAGTACCTATGGGCATTACCATAAATGATATTATATACAAGCTTGGCGGTGGCATACAGAAAGATAAAAAGTTCAAAGCCGTACAACTTGGAGGTCCTTCAGGAGGCTGTATCCCTGCTTACCTCGGTGACACTATTGTTGATTATGACTCTGTGAATGCTACCGGTGCCATCATGGGTTCGGGTGGTATGGTGGTAATGGACGAAACAACCTGTATGGTGGACGTGGCAAAGTTCTTTCTCGATTTTACAAGAAAAGAAAGCTGCGGAAAATGCACTTTCTGTCGTATAGGCACCATGAGAATGCTTGAAATACTTGAAAACATTTGCCTCGGTAAAGGAAAAGAAACCGATATCGGAACATTGGAAGAACTTGCATATCAGATTAAGGACAGCTCCTTATGCGGACTTGGTCAGACAGCACCCAATCCGGTGCTTACCACCATCAAATATTTCAGGGACGAATATGAAGCCCATATTTTTCATAAAAAATGTCCCGCCAAAGTTTGCAAAGAACTGCTCACCTATACCGTTATTGACGACAAATGCACAGGCTGTACCGTTTGTGCCAAAAACTGTCCCACCAACGCCATCAGTGGTGAAAGAAAGGCAATTCATTTCGTTCATCAGGACTTATGTATTCATTGCGGTGTATGTTACAGCAAGTGTAATTTTGAAGCTATACATATCGAATAATAAAAGGATTTTGATCATAAAGAAATAGAAGAAAAATGGAAAAAAAATTGAATATCGTATTAAACGGCAAAATCGTTTCGGGTGTAAAGGGAGAAACTGTCCTTGATTTATGCAGACGAGCAAATGTTGAAATACCCACCCTTTGTCATGACGACCGTCTGGAGCCTTATTCCTCCTGTTATTTATGTGTGGTGGAAATAAAAGGACAGCGCACATTACAGCCATCTTGCAGCACACGCCTGACAGAAGGTATGGATGTTATTACCGACAGCGAAAGGATTAACAAAAGCCGTAAAGCTGCCCTCGATCTGTTGTTGAGCAATCACTATGCTGACTGTGCAGCGCCATGTAAGGATACCTGTCCTGCCGGAGTAGATGTTCAGGGCTATATCAGCCTCATCGAAAAAGGATTGTATTCGGAAGCTATCGGCTTGATAAAGGAAGTAAACCCTTTGCCTGCCGTTTGCGGACGTGTTTGTGTCAGACCTTGCGAAGTTGCATGCCGCAGAAACCTCCTTGATGAAGGTACTGGTGTCGGCATTGACTACCTCAAACGATTTGCAGCTGATGCCGACCTTTACTCCGAAAGCCATTTCAAACCCGAAATAGCACCTTCAACAGGAAAGAAAATAGCCATTATCGGAGCAGGACCAGGTGGCTTGTCAGCAGCCTATTTCCTTCAGCAAAAAGGGCATCAGTGTGATATTTACGAGGCAGCACCCTATCCGGGAGGCTGGCTGCGCTACGGAATTCCTGAGTATCGCCTTCCCAATGATCTGCTTGACAAGGAAATATCCACGATTACCGAATTGGGTGCCAATATTTTCTGCAACAAAAAACTCGGAGATAACCTCACTTATGCCGAAATCAGAAAATCTTATGATGCCATGATCCTCACTATCGGATCACAGAGAGGAACACTGATAGGATGTGAAGGCGAAGATGCCATGAACATTTTTAGTGGTATTGATTTTCTGCGCAACATGGAAATGACCGGACAACGCTACGACTTCAGCGGCAAAAAAATAGCCGTCATTGGCGGGGGCAATACAGCCATGGACTGCTGCCGCACCTCTTTGCGCTGTGGCAGTACCGATGTAACAGTGGTTTACCGCAGAACAGAGGCTGAAATGCCAGCCAACCCTATTGAGATACATGAATCAAAACTCGAAGGTGTCAAATACCATTTCCTTACCGCTCCCGTCATGGTCAACAAGGATGATGAAGGCAAACTCAAGTCCATTAGCTTCATCAAAATGGAGCTTGGAGAGCCAGACGCTTCAGGACGAAGAAGACCAGTGCCGGTGGAAGGCTCTGATTTTGATATGGAGTTCGATTATGTGCTTGCTGCCATCGGACAGAAAACAGACATAAACTTCCTCAGTGATGTCAATGAAAATACTGATAACAAGGAGCACGAACTTAAAGCCAACCGCTGGGGTGACATTGACTGTAACCCAAAGACACTTCAAACAGGCGTTCCATCCATCTTTGCTGCCGGTGATGGTGTAAGTGGTCCTGCCACCATTATTGAAGCTATCGCTCAGGCTAAGATAGCTTCGCGTAGCTGTCATCAATTTCTGAGCGGTGAAACTTTAGCTCCCCCTCCTGTTGACTTCCTGAGTAAAAAAGACAACTTTAAAAAACAAATTAAAGAGGATTATAACGGAAGATACCTCGTTCAGATGCGTGAAGAAATGCCAGTACTTTCTGCTGCTGCACGTCATAATTTTAATGAAGTGGAATTGGGCTATGCCGGAGTAGAAGTAGCTTTGAATGAAAGCAAACGCTGCCTTGAATGCGGTTGTGTCGAATATTTTAGCTGCGACCTTAAAAAATATGCAAGCGAGTATCAGGCGGAGCAAAAGAAATTCGATGGTGCCTTCATGGAGTATGAGGTTGACTTTGCTCATCCTTACATTGAAATTGACAACAATAAATGTATTCTTTGCTCACGCTGCGTCCGTATATGCCGTGAGGTGGTTGGTGCCAATGCTCTCGGACTGGTGAACAGGGGATTCAACACTTACGTGGCTCCCGCTATGGGTAATAAACTGCAGGATACAGAATGCGAATCATGCGGTTTGTGTATTTCAACCTGCCCCACAGCTGCTATTTCCGAGAATGTAAAATTTAAGCCAGGTCCCGTTAAACTTGACAGCGTTGATACAATATGCAACTATTGCTCCCTCGGTTGTGAAATTACGCTGCACCACAAAAGCGGATATGTAATGAGGGTTAGCGGAAAGCCCAGCCTGATAAATCCGAAAGGTAACCTTTGCCGTTATCCCAAATTTGGATACAACTACTTCAATAGTAAAGAAAGGATTACCAAACCACTGCTTAAACGTAACGGAAAGTTTGAAGAGATAACTTACAAAGAAGCATACAAAATCATTCACGAGCGCATCAATGCTGTGTCTCCACAGGAAAATGCCTTCTTCGGAGGAGCCCGTCTGACAAATGAGGAGCTTTACCTTGTTCAGAAGCTTGCCCGTTTGGCAGCTAAATCAGCTAATGTAAACAGCTTCCATTTCCTGCACGGAGATGACGGATACATAATGAACAGTCTTGCTACCGCACCTTTTGAAGAACTAAGGCTTACATCACGCATCTATATTCTCGGTGCCGAACTTAACAGAGACAATGCTGTGGCAGGCTTTATGGTCAACAATGCCAAAGTAATGCGCAACATAGCCGTTGAACTTATTACAGAGCAAAAGAACAGCAGCATGTCCTATAAAATGGACAAGACACTTAGAGTGAAATCCTATTACCACTTTGTTAAAGCTGCCAATCATTACCTATTGTCCAATGGTATGGAGAATATGCTTTTCATAAATGATAATTGTGATAATTTCGACAACTATAAGAATAAAACCCTTGCCGAGAATTACGACAATCTTGTTAAAAAGTCTGGCAGCGACAGAGAAAGCATCGAAGCATTTGCTGAAGCTTACAACAAGGAGATGAATGCCATCATTATTTACTCCGAAAAAGAAACAGGACCCAATACAAGCTACGAGTTGTTCAACCTTGCTATGATCACCGGTAAGCTCAACAAGACTGCCAGCGGACTGATCGCCATAAAGGAAAAGAATAATACCCACGGAGTGCTTGATATGGGTGTTTGCAGCTCACTTGGAGTTGGCAGCATCTTCATCAATGATGAGAACCTGATTGCACGTATGAAGGAAGTTTGGCAAACGGAACACATTGAAAAGCTGCCGAAAAAACGCCACCTTGACATGTTGCAGGAAGGGCTTATTAAAAACTTCTTCATCTTTGGCGAAGACCCCATGGGCTGTGCTTTTGATAAAGCCATGGTTAAAAGATGGCTTGAAGGAGCTTCCTTTATCATGGTGCAGGAGTATTTCATGAGCGAAACCGCACTGGAAGCGGATCTTATATTGCCGGCATCTTTCCCCACCGAGAGCGGAGGTAGCTTTACCAACACACAACGTGTTATACAAGCTTTTGAAGCTGTCTTTAAAGCAGGTATCGAAAAGCTGAATCATGAGCAGTTGATAGGTATTTTGGAGACATTCGGCATCAACGGACTAAATGATGTTGATGATGTATCAAGAGAAATATTTTCCCTCTTACCCACCCCCGACAATATCGAACGCTACAGCTTTACCTATACTGATCATGAGAGCAAGCTGGAGCGGATGTTTGATCACGGTGCCGACCTGCTGACCAAAATTTATAATGAAGAATTTGCTGAAGCATTCAAAAAATAATGGAGAACAAAATTATGCAAGAGTTTAATAACATTGACGAGATTCTGGACTTTGCCATACAGAATGAGCAAAATGCCGTTGATTTTTATACTGATCTTTCACAAAACGCCCGCAGCGAAGATATGAGAGATATATTTGTGCAATTTGCCCGCGAAGAAATGGGGCACAAAGCAAAGCTGTTGAAGATCAAGGAAGAAGGAATAAATACTTTTAGTGATGCTAAAGTGCTCGATCTTAAAATTGCCGATTACACCGTAAGAACCGAGCCCAAGGAGAACATGACCTATGAGGAAGCCCTTATCCTTGCCATGAAACGTGAGAAGGCTGCCTTTCGTCTCTACAGTAAGCTTGCCCAAAAGGCTCCCGATGAAGGACTTAAGAAAATCTTTGAAGGACTTGCTATGGAGGAATCAAAGCATAAACTCCGCTTTGAAATCGAATACGATGAGTATGTGCTGAGGGAGAATTAAGCCCTGTATTTTTT
>CAYGHY010000174.1:0-6563 GCA_964349435.1 uncultured Oscillospiraceae bacterium | reverse complement strand
CAAGATAAATTCGCTTTGGTTTTAAGTCGTGAGCGAAGCGAATTTTCTTGCAAGCTTCTGAAGGATAATTAAATCTTAATGAAGGAGGAAATTTTATGGCGGATCTGGCAAGTATAAAGGTGAACAAGGAAAGAAAGAGGCTCTACGGTATTCATCCAAGGGTGGGAATACGCCCCGCAATTGACGGAAGGCGCAATGGAGTACGGGAGATGCTCGAAGAGCAGACTATGAATATGGCAAAAGCAGCAGCAAGCCTTATTTCAGAAAGCCTGAGGCATCCTGACGGAGCGCCTGTTGAATGCGTCATCGCTGACACTTGCATCGGTGGTGTGGCAGAAGCAGCCATGTGTGCTGAAAAATTCGCCAGAGAAGGCGTCGGAGTATCATTGACCGTAACGCCCTGCTGGTGCTACGGCTCGGAAACAATGGACATGGATCCTTTAATACCTAAGGCGGTGTGGGGGTTCAACGGAACTGAACGCCCGGGGGCCGTATATCTGGCGGCAGTACTGGCGGCCCACAATCAGAAAGGTCTGCCCGCTTTCAGCATTTACGGAAGGGATGTACGGGATACACGGGATACTGAAATACCGGACGATGTAAAAGACAAGATACTGCAGTTTATAAAAGCCGGCCTTGCTGTTGCGACCATGCGCGGGAAATCCTATCTCTCTATGGGCTCGGTATCAATGGGTATTGCCGGTTCTATTGTAAATGAAGATTTTTTCCAGAATTACCTTGGCATGAGAAATGAATACGTTGACATGTCAGAATTTGTCCGAAGGATGGATAAGGGCATTTATGACAAGGATGAATATGAAAGAGCGCTTCAATGGACAAAGAAAAATTGTCCAGAGGGTAAGGATATATATAACCAGGTTGAAAGCCAGGCCTGCAGACAGGACAAGAACAGGCATTGGGAAATAGTTGTCAAGATGGCTCTCATTGCAAAGGATCTTATGACCGGAAACCCCTCATTGGCTGAAATGGGATTTGGAGAAGAGGCGCTGGGTCATAATGCAATCGCTGCAGGTTTTCAGGGACAGCGCCAGTGGACAGATCATTTCCCGAATGGCGATTTCATGGAGGCTATTTTAAATTCCTCGTTTGACTGGAATGGCATACGTGAAGCATATGTAATGGCAACTGAAAATGACAGCCTGAACGGAGCAGCCATGCTTTTCGGCCACCTTCTGACAAACACGGCGCAAATATTTGCCGATGTCAGAACCTATTGGAGCTCTGAGTCCATTGAGCGTGTCACGGGCATAAAGCCTACAGGCCGTGCCGCCAATGGCGTCATTCACTGTATTAACTCTGGCGCTGCAGCGCTGGATGGTTCAGGGGAACAAAGCATAGAGGGCAAGCCTGCTATGAAACCTTTCTGGGATATCACAACGGAAGAAGCAGGCAAATGCCTTGATGCAACTTCATGGATACCAGCAAACCTTGGTTACTTCAGGGGGGGCGGGTTCTCCTCAAAATTTTTGACTAAAGGTGATATGCCTGTAACCATGGTCAGGCTTAACATAGTAAAAGGCCTCGGACCTGTGCTGCAACTGGCAGAAGGCTATACCTGCGAGCTGCCTGCAGACATGGCCAATACAATTGAAAACAGAACGGATCCGGGCTGGCCGACAACCTGGTTTGCACCTGCATTAACAGGAAAAGGCGTATTCAGGGATGTGTATTCTGTCATGGCCAACTGGGGAGCCAACCATGGGTCATTGAGCTGCGGGCATATTGGCGGCGAACTGATAACTCTGGCTTCCATGCTGAGAATACCCGTATGCATGCACAATGTGCCGGATGACAGGATTTTCCGCCCATCGGCATGGAGCTCCTTTGGTACACTAGATTTGGAAGGCGCCGATTTCAGAGCATGCAACAATTTCGGACCTGTGTACGGAAGATAGCAGTATTTATTACTACAGCGAAAAATATTTGAGCAGTGACAATTTAATATAGCGCATGACAATGGTTGGAGTTACAGCAACGCCTTATTTCTGTGGCAAGCCTCTATTAGAAGCCATTCGACAGATCTTTTGAAGGCGGCTTTACTTATGTTCAATGCTGCTTTAATCTGTTCAGGAGAACTGCTGTCATTCAGCTTAAGAGGTCCATCATTTAATTTCAACCTCTCCATTATTTTTTAAATTTCAATGTGCGATAACTTTTAAAAATAATTAAATAATTAAAGCCCACAAAAATAATTAAAGCCCACTTGACAGATAAGAATAACGTAGTATAATAAAAATAATACCCCACCCGACATGGGGTAGGGTAACAAAAAAACTATATTCACCTATTAAGGGTCGGCTGAAATATTACTTCCGATTCTTTTCTGGAGAACGGAGCTTCAGTGTAGTTCTTCGGAAAAGATATAGCAGAAGTTATATTTCAACGATCCCTAAGCTGGAAATGCTAGATATCATGACCTGTTTGATGAATATGAGGAGGTGCTGGCATGGAATGTGCTGACAAAGAGCAAGTAAGTAATCTTCTAAAAACCACCAGAGGGCAAATGGATGGAATTATTAAGATGCTGGAAGATGACAGATACTGTATTGATATTTCAAAACAAATACTTTCAGTACAGGCACTACTTAAAAAGGCGAACTTAAAGATTATAGACCAGCATATTAAGCACTGTGTGAAAGAAGCATTTAAAGAGGGAGAGAGTGCGGGGGATGAAAAAGTAGATGAGATCATCAAGCTTATTGATAAATATGCAAAGTAAATGAAAAGAGATTAATTGTTTATTTAAATAAATGAGGCGGTGAAGCCATGAAAAAGGAAATATTGAGCATAACAGGAATGACTTGCGCATCCTGTGCAAAGGCTATTGAAAGAAGTGTAGGCAAGCTGGAGGGCATACATTCGGCAACT
The DNA here is from genome assembly GCA_964349435.1 of uncultured Oscillospiraceae bacterium. Classification (GTDB taxonomy): domain Bacteria; phylum Bacillota; class Clostridia; order Acetivibrionales; family DTU013; genus CAYGHY01. The sequence goes on along the minus strand of CAYGHY010000174.1, from coordinate 3,674 downwards.
GTTAATTTAGCAACTGAAAAGCTGAATGTAGAATTTGAAGAAAGCAAGGTTGATATCCAGAAGGTAAAGGAAGCAGTGAAAAAAGCGGGCTATGGTGCACAGGAAGATAAAAATGACAGTATACGCGAGGTCAGCATACCCATTTCCGGAATTACCTGCGCATCCTGCGTCAATGCAATTGAAAAGTCAATAAGGAAGCTGAACGGGATAAATGAAGTGAGCGTAAACCTTGCTACTGAAAAAGCCAAGGTAGTATATGATTCATCAAGCACAAGGATTTCTGAGATAAAGGATGCAATATCGAAAGCCGGATATAAGGCACTGGAGATTGAAGCCGGTGTACAGGCAGATCATGAAAGAGAACGCAGAGAAAAAGAAATGAAATCTCTATGGGCAAAGTTTTTGGCAGCTGCGATATTTACTGTTCCCCTTTTGTATATCGCAATGGGACATATGCTTGGAATCCCCTTACCAGAAATTATTATGCCTGAAATGAATGCCCTTAACTTTGGATTGATACAGCTCATACTGACAATTCCAATAATAATAGCAGGATACCGGTTCTATACGGTAGGATTTGGCAGGCTCTTCAGACGGGAACCTAATATGGATTCATTGATAGCGATGGGAACAAGTGCAGCATTCGTGTATGGCATATATGCTGTATTCCAAATTGCGCAGGGTTATCACGAATATGCCAGGGAATTATATTTTGAAACAGCAGGCGTTATTATTGCGTTGATTCTTTTGGGTAAATACCTTGAGGCTGTTACAAAAGGGAAAACTTCCGAAGCCATCAAAAAGTTAATGGGACTTGCACCAAAAACAGCAACGGTTTTACATGATGGAAAAGAGATGGTCATCCTCATTGAAGAAGTGGAGGCAGGAGACATACTTCTTGTAAAGCCGGGCGAAAAAATTCCTGTAGATGGTGAAGTAGTCGAGGGCAGAACCTCCGTGGATGAATCCATGCTTACAGGAGAGAGCATACCTGTCGAGAAAAATGCAGGCAGCAAAGTGATCGGTGCAAGTATTAATAAAAATGGTACGATAAAGTTCAGGGCTACAAAGGTAGGCAAGGATACAGCCCTTGCCCAGATCATAAAGCTTGTGGAAGATGCCCAGGCTACTAAAGCGCCTATAGCAAAGATGGCAGATGTTATATCAGGCTACTTTGTGCCGATAGTTATGGTCATCGCCATCATAGCAGCAGTTACGTGGTACCTTTCAGGAATGTCGATAATATTTTCACTTACAATATTTATAGCGATTCTTGTTATAGCGTGCCCATGTGCACTGGGTCTGGCAACGCCGACTGCAATCATGGTCGGCACTGGAAAAGGTGCGGAGTATGGCGTATTGATAAAAGGTGGGGAAGCACTTGAAACCGCCCATAAGATTAAAACAATTGTATTTGATAAAACAGGGACCATCACCGAAGGTAAGCCAAAAGTGACGGACATAGTTACAACCGGTATAATAAGCGAAACCGAGCTGCTGCAACTATCAGCCTCGGCAGAGAAAGGATCTGAACATCCCCTGGGTGAAGCAATTGTCAATGACGCAAAAGATAAGAACATGGATTTCTTTAGTGTTACAAGCTTTGAAGCAATACCAGGCCACGGAATTGAGGTAGTGATACAGGATAAGAAGATGCTTTTGGGAAATAAAAAGCTTATGGATGACAGGAAAATAGAAATTACACTGCAGAAAGAGTCGGACAGGCTGGCCGAGGAAGGTAAAACTCCTATGTATGTTTCCATTGACGATAAGCTTGCAGGCATCATAGCAGTGGCTGATGTTATGAAATCAAGCAGCAAGAGGGCTGTAGAAGTGCTGCGCAGCATGGGAATAGAAGTGGCTATGATTACAGGAGACAACAGGAGAACTGCGCAAGCAATTGCCAGACAGGCAGGCATAGACAGGGTGCTGGCAGAAGTTTTACCGCAGGACAAGGCCAATGAAGTGAAAAAGCTCCAGGCTGAAGGTAAAAAGGTTGCCATGGTAGGAGACGGTATTAATGATGCTCCGGCTCTGGCTCAGGCAGATATAGGGATAGCAATAGGATCCGGAACTGATGTTGCGATGGAATCGGCAGATATTATTCTGATGAGAAGTGACCTTATGGATGTACCTACTGCTATACAATTGAGCAAGCGAACCATTAGAAATATAAAACAGAACCTGTTCTGGGCTTTCGCATACAACACAGCAGGAATACCAATAGCCGCAGGTTTGCTTTATCTGCTTGGAGGACCTCTCCTAAACCCGATTATTGCAGCCGGTGCCATGGCATTCAGCTCAGTATCGGTATTGACAAATGCTTTGAGGCTTAAACGGTTTAAGCCTTTGCATTAATATAGCAGCACTTGAGTTTATAACCACAAGAAAGGATGATTTTTATGACAAAGAAGGTTTTTATGGAAGGGATGACATGCGGACACTGTGTCAACCATGTTGAAAAAGCATTAAAGGAAGTATGCGGCATAAAATCCGCAAAGGCTGATCTTAAAGAAAAGGTTGCAGTTATTGAACTGGCTCACGATGTGGAGGATGACAAAATCAAAGCAGCAATAGCAGATGCAGGATATGTAGCTGTAAGCATTCAAATTTGCCAATCTTCATAATTCCCTCACATTAGAATCATATTATAAGAAAAAATAATAAAGGTGGGATACAATGACTAATACAAAAAAAACAACACCAGTAAAGAAATCCAACAACGGTATATTAATAGCTGCCTGTATCGCAATCGTTTTAATCTCGGTATTTTTTATCGTAAAGGGTAATACCGACCCTGAAGTTAGTGCAGATGAAACTTCACAAGGAGGAGATATCACTATCGTAATGAGTGAAGTGACAGAAACGGCAAAATTCATACCCTATAAAGCCGGAAATACGAAAATGGAGATTATTGCGCTAAAGGCTCCTGATGGGTCCATAAGGACAGCATTCAACACTTGCCAGGTCTGTTACGATTCCGGCCGGGGTTATTACGTACAGGAAGGTGACGTGCTTGTATGCCAGAATTGCGGAAACAGGTTTAAAGCAAGCCAGGTTGAGATAATAAAAGGCGGATGCAATCCTGTGCCCATAGATAAGGATAACAAAACTGACAACGGAACAACTATTACCATTTCGGGTGATTTTCTGGGACAAAACAAGGGTTTGTTTGGCAACTGGAAAAAGTAAGGCAAGAAGCAGCAAGAAGCAGGGAATTAAGCGGGTCGTCATTTGATGACCTGATTTTTCCCGCACTGCTTCTTCATAAAATATTCACAATGCTATGATAATATATAATATGAATAATTAAAGGAGTGCTCAGTTGTGTGGAAACGTTTAAAAAAGGCCATATTGGATATTAGAAAAATCACTTTGGATGGATTCTGAGGAAGGATTAATTCCATTTGAAAAAGAAACCTTGTCAAGAGGCAGAGCAATAATGGTTAATCCGGGTGCATCAGGTATGGGAAGAGAACAAAAATATCCTCACGTCTATGTTGTATTGGGAGAAACTGATGATACTTTTATCGGCGTACCATTAACAAACATGGCATTTGATAAGATTAAGCATAGAAACTATCTAAGAAACTTTTTTGAAGTTGAGTTAAAAAACCCAACATACGAAAAACCATTTAATCAATTTAGGAGTAATAAACCAACAATTGCAGATG
>CAYGHY010000173.1:0-6623 GCA_964349435.1 uncultured Oscillospiraceae bacterium | reverse complement strand
CTTTCCAAACCCCAGCATAGGTATTTTTTAGGAGATTTATAAATTCCTATGCTTTAAAAAAAGCCTCTGTAATGAATTTATTAACTCATCAGCAGGGCTTCTCCGTACCTTCTTATTCCTGAGCCGATACAACTTCTGTAAATTCATGCTCTTCCTGTTTTCTGCCGCATTTATAACAGTAGCCCATCTCCATATCCAGCTCCATCCCGCAGTTTGGGCAAGCCTTAACATTTCTCAGCTCTAATATTTTCGTTCTCATTTCATCAATATTGCCAATTACTTCGTCTATTCTTGTACAATGCTCAAGCAGCTTTTCCCCGACAATTTTTCCTTCTACATAATCCCCATACAGCTGTTTTCCCATATCCGTGTACATCTTCCTGACCTTTTCCTCTTCGGCGTTGATGTTCATATTCAGTCGGGTTACCTCAACAACGCTACCTGATTTCTTCGCAGCGGCCTTTGCGGTATCAGTCACCTTTTTCGTGATGTTTTCAAGCACTGACACTTTCATCTCTCCCTTCATTCATAGCATATATTTGCAATACTTATATATTATTCCATTTGCACGCTGAATACAATAATAATATTTAGCCTGGAAGCATTTTGCCCTGTTTCTTGACTAATATTATAGTAAATAATATAATCAAAGGAAAATCAACGCAAACCCTTGTGTTTGCAGTTCAAAAGGAGAATCTGAGCATGACCGTGGAGATAAGAACAAGATATGCGCCAAGTCCTACAGGATATATGCATATTGGCAATTTGCGGACAGCCTTGTACGAATATCTTATAGCAAAAAAGGGCAATGGCAAATTTATCCTGAGGATAGAAGACACAGACCAGGACAGGTATGTAGAGGGAGCCACCGAGGTCATATACAATACTTTGAGAATGGCCGGTCTTCAACACGATGAGGGTCCTGATATCGGCGGCTCACACGGTCCATATATACAAAGTGAGCGCAAGGATACTTATATGGTTCATGCGAAAAGGCTTATTGATTTGGGCGGCGCTTATTACTGCTTCTGCACAAAAGAGCGTCTGACATCATTAAAAGAAGAGCATGAGAGTAAAGGCAAAGTGTGCAAGTATGACAGACATTGTCTGAGCCTCGGCAACCTGGAAATTGATGCAAAACTGGCTGCCGGTGAATCCTTTGTAATCCGCCAGAGGATGCCTGACGCAGGCAGCACCAGCTTTGATGATGCTGTTTACGGTACTATTACCGTTGACAATATTGAGCTTGAGGATCAGGTGCTTATCAAATCTGACGGGCTGCCGACTTATAATTTTGCCAATGTGGTCGATGATCACCTGATGGGTATTACACATGTTGTCAGAGGCAACGAATATCTTTCATCAACGCCAAAGTACAATTTGCTTTACCGATCTTTCGGATGGGAGATACCCACCTATATCCATGTGTCAATGATAATCAAGCCTGACGGGCACAAAATGTCAAAGCGTTCAGGTGACCCCTCCTTTGAGGATCTGGTGTCGCAGGGTTATCTGGTAGAGGCTGTATTGAATTATGTTGCATTACTGGGTTGGAGCCCCGGCACAACTCAGGAAATCTTTACGCTTAAGGAGCTGGAGCAGGTCTTTGATATCCACGGCATAAGCAAATCTCCGGCTGTATTTGATATAAACAAATTGAACTGGATGAACGGCGAGTACATCCGCAAAATGTCCGCCGAGGAATTCCACTCCATTGCCAGCCCCTACTACAGCAAGTCCTTGTGCGAGACCGGCGCAGATACATTTAAGCTAAGTAAAATTCTGCAGCCGAGAACCGAGGTCCTGTCAAAAATTCCGGATATCATAGATTTTTTGGAGAAGCTCCCTGAATACGATATTGCTATGTATGAGCACAAGAAAATGAAAACCAATGCGGAAAACTCACTGGAAAGCCTGAAGGCAGCCTTGCCGGTGCTTGAAGGCATCGGCAGCTGGGAGGGTAATGTACTGCATGATACCTTGATTGAGACGATTCAAGAACTAGGCATAAAGAACAGTCAGATGCTCTGGCCGATACGCACTGCTATCTCAGGTAAGGATGTCACTCCCGGCGGAGCCTTCGAGCTGGCTGAGATTCTGGGCAGGGAAGAAACGCTGAAAAGGATAAGAATCGGCATAGAGAAGCTGAGCGGGAGGATTTGACATGTCTGAAGAAAAATTAGGCAATGAAACGAATGAAATGGGTTCAAAAGAATTGAGTCCAACTAAAATGGGTTCAAATTTCATATATGACTTTGTAGATGAGGATATAAAAAGCGGCAGATTTGACTGCGGCACGATCGTTACTCGATTCCCGCCGGAGCCAAACGGATATCTTCATATAGGTCATGCGAAGGCTCTCTGCATTGACTTCCTGACAGCCCGCAGGTTCAATGGCCGCTGCAATCTGCGCTACGATGACACCAATCCGATAAAAGAGAGCGTCGAATATGCTGAATCTATGCAGCAGGATATCAAGTGGCTGGGCTTCAATTGGGATGGACTATATTATGCCTCGGACTATTTCGACACCATGTATGAATGCGCCGTTAATCTGATAAATAAAGGTCTGGCTTATGTTTGCGACCTTAGTGCAGATGAAATAAGAGAATACAGGGGCACACTGACAGAGCCCGGCAGGGAAAGCCCTTACAGGAACCGGACGGCAGACGAAAATCTTGAGCTGCTAACCGGAATGAAGGCAGGTGAGTTTGCTGAAGGCTCAAGAGTATTAAGGGCTAAAATAGATATGGCGTCACCGAATATCAATATGCGCGACCCTGTAATTTATCGAATCATGCGGGTCGAGCATTACAGGATAGGCAGCAAGTGGTGCATTTACCCCATGTATGATTATGCGCACCCGATTGAGGATATCCTTGAAGGAATAACACATTCGCTGTGTTCATTGGAATATGAGGATCATAGGCCGCTTTACGACTGGGTGGCGGATAATGTTGGGCTGGGCTGTAAACCGCGGCAGATAGAGTTTGCACGTCTGAATCTTTCATACACCATGATGAGCAAAAGAAAGCTGCTGCAGCTGGTAAACGAGGGCATAGTGGCAGGCTGGGATGACCCTAGGATGCCGACGCTTTCAGGTCTCAGAAGAAGGGGCTATACACCGTTTGCAATAAGGGATTTCTGTGAAAGAATAGGCGTTGCCAAGACAAACAGCATGGTGGATTATGCTCTTCTGGAGCATTGCGTCAGGGAAGACCTGAATGCAAAGGCGCCGAGAATGATGGCTGTGCTCAGACCCCTGAAGGTTATTGTTGACAATTATCCAGACGGAGCTGTGGAATGGCTTGATATTGAAAACAATCCCGAAGACTCCGGAGCAGGCACAAGGAGGGTGCCGTTTACACGGGAGCTCTGCATCGAGCAGGATGATTTCATGGAAAACCCGCCCAATAAATTCTTCCGACTGGCTCCGGGACGGGAGGTCAGGCTGAAAAACGCTTACTTTATAAAATGCGTGAGCGTAGTTAAGGATGCCGGCGGCAACATAGCAGAGCTGCACTGCACCTATGACGTTGAATCCAGAGGCGGCAATTCACCGGACGGACGCAAGGTCAAGGGTACGCTCCATTGGGTGTCGGCTTCACATGCGCTTAACGCAGAAATTCGCCTGTATGACCACCTGTTTACAATACCCGACCCGGGCGCCGCCGTGGATTTGAATACTATTATAAACCCTGCTTCATTGGAGCTTCTGTCGGGTTGCAAGCTGGAACCCAATCTGTCCTCGACAAAACCAGGTGACCAGTACCAGTTTCTTCGTATGGGGTATTTCTGCACGGACCCCGATTCAACAGCTGAAAAACTGGTATTTAACAGGGTCGTGGCACTCAAGGATACCTGGGGGAAGGAAACGCAGAAGGGCTGATTATTTTATCATTTTAATGAACTCTTCTTCATCAATCACCTTTATACCCAGCAGCAATGCCTTGTCAAGCTTGCTCCCCGCCTCCTCTCCTGCCAGCAGGTAATCGGTTTTCTTTGATACGCTGCCGGAGGTCTTTCCGCCGAAGCCTGCGATGATTTCGCTGGCTTCCGTGCGGCTATAAGTTGGGAGGGTGCCCGTCAATACAAAGGTAAACCCTGCGAAGCGGTCGTCTGCGATCTGCCTCCTGCCTGTGCTTTCGAGGTTGATGCCCGCCGCTCTGAGCCTGTCAAGCGTTTCTTCGGTTTTCGCCTGCTTAAAAAAGCGCACCACGCTTTGAGCCGTGATCTCACCAAATTCCTTTATCCTTGTAATATCCTCCACGCCGGCCTTCGCCAGCTCCGCCGCCGATTCAAAATTCTCAGCCAGAAGCTGCGCCGCTCTAAGACCGACATTCCTGATGCCAAAGCCGAAAATCAGTCTGTCGATATTGTTTTGCTTCGATTTTTCTATGGAAGCCAGCAGGTTTTCAACGGACTTTTTGCCCATTCTGTCGATGCTGACGAGCTCATCCTTCCTCAGATGCAGGTAATACAAGTCTGCAACGCCCCCTATAAAGCCCTTATCGAGCAGCATATTCACAATAGCAGTACCCATCCCTTCAATATTCATAGCATCACGCGACACAAAGTGCTCTATGCTTCTGGAAAGCTGTGCAGGGCAGTCAATCCCCATGCATCTGTAAGCTGCCTGACTCTCCTCCCTCACTACCTCCGCCCCGCATACAGGGCATTTATCCGGCATGATAAACTCTTTTTCACTTCCGTTGCGTTTTTCAGGTACAATCTCAAGCACCTCAGGGATAATATCGCCTGCCTTCTGAATCAAGGCAGTATCACCTATGCGTATTTGTTTTTCGTTAATATAATCCATGTTATGCAGCGTGGCCCTGCTGACGGTTGAGCCTGCAAGCCTGACCGGCTCCAGCACGGCATTCGGCGTCAGTACTCCTGTCCGGCCAACCTTCACCACTATGTCCCTAATCAGTGTCTGCTTTTTTTCAGCCGGATATTTATATGCGGCTGCCCACTTGGGTGTCTTGCTCGTATTGCCCAGGAGCTCCCTCAGTGTCAGCGAATTGACTTTTATCACAGCTCCGTCTATTTCGAAGGGAAAATCGCCTCTCGACTCACCAATTTTCTCAATTTCCTCAATAACCTCATCAATGCCGCTGCAAATTCTATAGCCAGGGCTTACTTTAAAGCCAAGAGATTTCAGCAGCTCCAGCGATTGCGCATGCGTTTCAACGGTCTTGCCCTCAATCCGCTGAATATTAAAAACATATATATCAAGCTTCCTTCTGGCTGTTATTTTTGAATCCAGCTGACGGAGCGAGCCTGCCGCAGCATTCCGGGGATTGGCAAACAGAGGCAGACCGAGTTCCTCCTGTTCCTCATTCATTTTCAGGAAGTCCTCCTTTGAAATGAATACCTCACCCCTGACCTCCAGTAAGGGAATCTTCTCTTTAAGCACAAGAGGTATAGATCTGATCGTTCTGAGGTTTTGCGTGACATCCTCACCGACAAAGCCGTCTCCGCGGGTTGAGCCCCTTGTCAGTATTCCATCCGCATATTCAAGAGATACGGAAAGACCGTCGATTTTCTTTTCAACGACATACTCAACACTCCCGGCTGTACCCTCCCCCACTCTGCGGTCAAAGGCGAGAAGCTCCTCACGGTTGAATATATTGCCGAGACTTTGCATCTGTACTGCAAGCTCCACCTTGTCAAAACCGGCAAGAACCTGCCCACCTACCCGCTGTGTCGGGGATTCCGGTGTAACAAGCTCAGGATGCGCCTCCTCAAGCTTCTCCAGCTCTCTGTAAAGCAAGTCGTATTCTGCATCGCTGATTTCCGGATTGTCCTCGACGTAGTATTTTATGTTATGATAATTGATCATTTTCCTTAATTCCTGTATTCTTTTTACGAAATCCATTATTAATGCCCCCTAAACCTTCCTTCTGCTTTTAGTCGCCTTACCGCCGGTTATTACCGGATATATTGCCAGGCATGCCAGAACAAGCCATAATATGCCCCATATAACGGCCGGCACATGAGTCATTCTTTCAAGCTGGACAGCATCCGTAAGCGGCTGCGTGGTCTTCCAGCCCTGTATCCAGTGAAGCCGCAGATTAAGTTGCAGCAATATGGTATCGACAAAGGTGTCATACACAGCATACGCTGCGCTCGCCACGCCAATTATATCGATAACCCAGTCATTGAGCTTGTCATTATGCAGCATATAAAGCAGCAGCACAAAGCCCGCAAATATAGCTGCGGATATTATTGTAAAAATCGATTTGCCATATGCAATGGACACACCCAGCAACAAAATGGCAGCAGCGCCGAGAATGAAGCTTTTTAAGGCAGTTCTTTTCATATATAAAATAAGAAGGGCAAAAAGCACGCTACCCAGATAGCCACCGTTGGCAATCATAAAGGCAGAAAATTCACTTTTAGTCAGGGCTAATGCATAACCACTTTCATCCAGATTGATCCGAAAGCCCTTTATACCGTTGCCGAATATTACTGCCATGAGCGAATGACCCAGCTCATGAAGGAAAACAGCAAATATTTTCAAGGGCTTAACTACAATGGTGTTCCACAGCGCTACAACCAGTATTAGTATGATAAGATATCTGCCCGCATGTTTCATCTGAGACCCCCAACAATAACAT
>CAYGHY010000172.1:0-6665 GCA_964349435.1 uncultured Oscillospiraceae bacterium | reverse complement strand
ACGATGTTCTTAAATGTTTTGGAAAAGTGATAGGGATCTTCCATACCGACCTCAACACCCGCCTGCCGAACTGTCATACCTTCCTTTAACAATGTTTTCGCGCGTTCCATCTTGCAGAAAAGCTGGTAGCTCTGCGGCGGCATCCCGACCTCAGAAACAAAGCGCTTGCGGAAAGTCTCAACAGGCATGCGGCTAAGGTTAGCCATGTCGGAGAGAGTAAAGGAATCCTTGTACTGGTTCTTTCGCATAGCGTCAATGACTTTTGAAATCTCATGCGACAATACCGCGTCCATCGCAACCGGCTGTCCGGAATGGGAAGCAAGCAAGCCCCAGAGCAGCTGCTGCAGCTGAGCTGAGGATGCTTCCCTGGCAGACGCGATCCTCACAACAGCCTGTACAATGTGTTTACCCAGTTTAAGCTGAGATGGAAGCGCGCCTTGCTTCATCGCCCTGTGTGGTAACGCGCCCATCAGGAGCATGAAATCTTCAGCCAGACGGCCATCGATGGTCATCCAAATGACCCTGGCTTCCTGATCAACATGCATGGAAACATTCTTTGAGTTCATTGGAATCATACAGCTTTCGCGGCTCCTGATGCGAAGATCGTTCATGCTCAAAGAAAACGATCCGCTCTGGCAGAGAATCAACAGCCAATTTGCCTGGGCTTTCATGGCATACTGGCCGCTTGTCAGCATTGCGGAACCCGCTGATGCAATCCAAAGGCCGCTGGACTGGGCAAGCTGATCCGGCTTGTGGATACCTTCTACGGAAACAGGCAGCTTTTCCTGCTGCTCCTGAACATCACTGAAGAGAACGGAATTGGGCATGGTCAACCTCCTTGGCGCTCGATAAGGTAAGTATAACAACCATTTAGGACATTGTCAATATTTATATCCAATTCTTACATTATATTGTTCAGCCGTAAGAATTGCCCGTCAATTACATCTGAGGTATAATCAACCTATCAAACTGCAACGGAGACTGTATTGAAACGAATTGCTTACTATAATTTTTCCGCACAAAAGGCAGCAGAGAAGCTCAAGGAGCTTCAGCTTGAGCTGCCAAGGTTATGTTCTGATTACTTCAGGGCAATCGCCCAGGTAACAAGCGCCCTGACTCGGCAAGCCTACGCATATGACCTGCGCCTTTTTTTCCAATACTTGTATCTTGAGGAATCGGATTTCACGGGCACTGAGCCGCGGCTCATGACACAGGAGCATATGAAAATTGTGTCCGCACGTCATATCGAGGGTTTTCAGGAGTATCTTCAGTATTATATTAAGCCGGATGCGGTTCAGGAAACCCCTTCCGGAAAGAAAACGTCAATACCCGTCCAGAACCAGGAGCTTGGAATTATGCGAAAGCTCAGTTCAGTGCGTTCCTTCTTTGATTATCTTTTTAGAAATAAAGTGACCCCATCCAATAATGCTGCGCTTGTATCCATGCCAAAAAGGCACAGCAAACCCATCCTCTATATGGAAAACAAAGAAGTGGAACGAATGATGCAGGCTCTTATGAACGGAGAAGGCTTCAATAAAACCCATCAGGCCTATCTCCGTAACACCAAACGCCGCGACATGGCCATCCTGATGATGTTCCTAGGGACCGGCATACGAGTTAGCGAGCTGGTTGGTATAGACATTGATCAAATTGATTTTACCAACAGCTCGTTTATGGTCACCAGAAAGGGCGGCAACCAGACCATACTATATTTTCCGGATTCAGTAGCGGCCCTTCTGCAGTCTTATCTGGAAGAACGCAAGAATGTTGAGCCATTGCCCGGGCATGAAAATGCCCTGTTTCTATCGCTCCAAAAACGCAGGATTACCCAAAGGGCCGTTGAAAACCTGGTTAAAAAATACGCACTGATTGGCGCACCGCTGAAGAAAAAACTCAGCCCCCACAAGCTTCGCAGCACGTTTGGAACCAACTTGTATCAGGAAACAGGAGATATCTATCTGGTTGCGGATACGCTTGGGCACGCTGATGTCAACACAACACGCAAACACTACGCCTCTATGTCCGACTCGAAGCGCAGAGAGGCGTCAAAACGAATCAATCTGCCGGACGTTAAACCATTTCAGGATGAGAAAGATAAACCGTGAAATATATTTGAAAGGATTATCTATTGCAAACATACGTTTGCATGATATAATCAATCATCAAGTTACGGAGGCAGTATATGATGAGCAGCGAAAAAATACTTGGGAAAAGAAAACATGGCGAGACCCAGGCATTGATCCTTCAATATATCTGCGATCAAATTGATGAACGGGGATTTCCGCCCTCAGTCAGGGAGATTTGCGAAGCTATCGGGCTAAAATCCACCTCAACCGTCCATGGCCATCTGAAGCGCCTTGAAAAGCAGGGCATGCTCAAAAGGGACTCGATGAAACCGCGTGCAATGGCAGTTTTAAGAAAGAACGCAGGCGGAACTGATAACCATGTCCGCATGATCCCCCTATTGGGGCCGGTCGCGGCAGGCAGCCCGATACTGGCGGAAGAAAGCATCTCTGAGATGCTGCCTGTTCCTGATTTCATGCTCAGGGACGGAGAGCATTTCGCGCTTCTTGTCCGCGGGGACAGTATGATTCAGGCTGGCATACTTAATGGTGATTACCTGGTCGTCAAACAGCAAAATCAAGCCAATAACGGTGATATCGTTGTAGCGATGATCAACGGTGACGCAACGGTCAAGCGATTTTACAAGGAGAAAAACCATTTTAGGCTTCAGCCGGAGAACTCCGCCATGCAGCCTATCATTTTAAAGGAAGTCGAAATTCTCGGAAAGGTTGTTTCAGTATACCGAACACTCTAAACATTATTCAGCAGCTATTCTGACGCAATATAGTATTTTCTAAAACGTAGACTATGGTTTGTTTTCGTATATTCTTTGTAATTTCAAGTATTATAGACGAAAGTCTGTTCTTCGTTTATTGACTCAGGATATGAAGGCCTCTGAGGAGGCGGTAAAACGGAGTCAAAGCGAGGTAATCATTGATCAGCCGGTTCTCAAGACCCGGCTCGAACGCCCAGTCAGGAATAATATTCCGCTTAACGAAATACAGCTCCTTATGGCGATACCATTCATTCAACGGTTCTGGCAGGTTTTCAGGCACATTTATTCGTTGGTACTTTGAACCTTCCAGTTCAAAGTCATGTTCTTTCAGAATTGGTACCAAGTTTTGCAGTTCCCGAGGTCCTGAGATTATCCTCTGACGAAGGAGTTCCATAGCCGGTTTATTCTCACCCCAATATCCCAAGCCCCAGCTCACAGCCTCAAGGCGTATTTCAAACCAGAACATCACTGCCTGATCCCGTGGTTCACCTCTGTGTCTGAACGCGATCCAATGGTGGTCCCGATAAGGAGACTTATCACGGCTGAACCTTGTGTCTCTGAATATACGTGAAAGAACTTTTCCAGGTTGAACCTCCATTTCAGGATCAATTTTCAGCATTGCAGGAGCAAGCGACTCAATCAGCTGATAATAAGGCGTCCTGACCTTGCTGATGTATTCCTGCCTGTGGGCAGCCATGAACTCCTTATTATTGTTGAAACGAATATCCATCATAAATTCCAACATTTCTCTGGTAAACACAGAATTCATTTCTCCATTCAAACCGTCAAACCACAGGCAGAAAAAGATGCAGGTAGTCACTGGCGGCAATCCTCTTTATTCAGCCCAGCGGACTTGATATATCATACCATTGAAATTGGTTTTTTGCATTGCTTGATGATTCATTTTTAATACGTTGGCATATTTTCTGAGCATCGTTGTGCTGGTCTATTTGTTCAGATTACTTCTGTTTCTCGCTGACAAACTCTTCGCGGATGTATCCTGAAACCACATCAGTTTTTACCTTCAGCCATCCATCAGGAAGTGTGTCAATGACCAGAAGTTCCTGCCCGAAATACAAGCGCGTGATCACTTTGGATGATAGATCCGGCATAGCGCGCAAGTTAAGGGAGGAGTTGACTGAAACGCCGGAAACAATAACAATATGTTCAGATTCTTTTGGGATACTGCTTTGAGGCATGAGTGTTGGCCTGGGTGTGGGTGTTGGAATGGGCCCTGGTGTTGTCAAAAACTCCTCTGTCAATGGCCGTGGAAGAACCAATTCCGAACCGATATACTCTATCTCTGTGCCCGGATAATAAAACCGCAGGATTTGCTTATAATCCCAACGATAGGTCTTTGCCATCCATTCCGCACCCCTCTGGCTCATCCCGACCCCGTGCCCATATCTTGAAAAAATAATGATAAACTTATCCAATTCTTCCCTGATATGTACAATTTCATTCGCGTTCTGGTTAATTGAAAGAAGGAGCATTCCCTCAATGTCAGGGAAGATCGCACAGTCAACAGACAGCAACTGCGGAAGTGGCATCATAGTTGACCATGAAATATTTCCTGGTTCTTCCTGTTGTTGCTGGGTTTTACCATCAGCGGGTTGTAAAAGTGAAACTTCCTGATCAGGAAGAGATTGCAGAGGCACCCTTCCGCTTACATTCAGGTCGAAGCGAAGATATTTCATAACCCCGGCATTTCCCCCATACTTCGCGGTGTGGGGAACGATGCCGCTAATGCTGTTGATCTTGATAAATTCTGGAGCTGTATCATAACCAAGAAGTTCAAACCGCTGCCTGACAGCATCATGAAGGTAATTGAACAAGGCGGCGTTCATATTGCTTTCTTGAAGTAACAGCTCTTTTGGGATATTTGCCGCGCGGATCTCGCTGCGCGGGTTTTCCAGATCATAGGGATCTTCCTGAACCTGCAGATAAGGAATCACTTCCCTTCCCCAGGCATTTATCGCGGATTCTGTCACTCCCCCATTGCTGGCGGTGTAGAAACAATGGGCCGGACTGCCCTGATAGGCAAGGATAATTCCGCTTGTTTCCCTCACTGCCCGGATCGCGTTGACCTTAACTTTATCAAGACCACGGTAAACCTGGTCATTCGTACTGTCAACAAGGTCATAATCCTGCGTTGGTTTCATGTTTTTGATGGTATATGTCCGCGCCGCGACAGACTGCGCCTTAAGGGCTTCAAGGGGAAAATCCTCTGCCATCTCATAAGGGATCACACCCAGAAGGTATTCTTCGACAGGCAGGATGAGTACAGCGCGCAATTTGCCGTCTTTTATATGAACTTTCAGATCTCCAGTATATAGGCTCAGGCCGTTCTGAAGCCGCAGACCATTTTCCTCAGCAGACGAAGACACATCATGCCTCTTGAGCAGCAGGCTTTCCCCCGCACGATATGCCATCCCTTCATAGTAAACCATCAAAGAACCATTCATCAGCTCGATAGTCAGTGTGCTTCCGCGCTGAAAACTGAGATGGTCATTGAGAAGATATCCGCCATAGATCCCTACGTGCAATTGATTGGACAACTGCAGCGCTGTCAGCAATACACGCACCTGTGGTGATTCCTGTGCATTACTTGAAAAAGGATGTACAAGAAGCAGGCATAAAACTAATAGAAAGGCAACAGCTTTCCCGCCGATTCTCTTCAGATCGGTTGTAAAAACCTTTTGCCGAATGCTATGCATTTCGGTTTGCTGTCGCCGCAGGAATACCATCATTACCGGATATGTTTTTTCGAGCTGTGACAGTCGCATAGTTTAGCCTTGAAATCCGCATGGAAATATCAGAAAATCCGCAGGAGTCAAGGAGCCGCATCAGTTGATATGGATCAGTCAGAATATAGGAGTCCTGACGGCTGCCTACTTTAATTCCCAGTTGAGTGAGTAATGGTATACAGGGCGTTGATATCAACAGCTGGCCCTGGTTTTTCAGCACACGCAGAATCTCTTTAAGGAATAATCCGGTTTCCGGATGGTTGCGAAGTGGAAATGCAATAAAAACCGAGTGAAAACTGCTGTCACGCCAAGGAATGTCAAGTCTGTCGGCATTTAAGATTTCCGCTTGATTTCCAAGTTCGTCCTTTATGATTTTTCCCCGGGTATTGTCAGTGACCATGCCGCAGGCACGGATCCTGAAATGCCTGATATAATAGGTCAATAGGCTGCTGTCTGTACATCCTGCATCCAGGATGGC
Organism: uncultured Oscillospiraceae bacterium; assembly: GCA_964349435.1. Lineage (GTDB taxonomy): Bacteria > Bacillota > Clostridia > Acetivibrionales > DTU013 > CAYGHY01. The sequence goes on along the minus strand of CAYGHY010000172.1, from coordinate 601 downwards.
GTGATGGTCATCCACCTCAGCCCAATCTATAATCGCACGTTTTTGAGAACTCAGCCTGAGTTTGCTTTCACTCGGAAAATACCTTGATTCCAGCGGCAATGACATCTTGGTTTGCATTAAATCACCTTCTTGTTCACTGTTACGTCATTTTTCATTCACATTATAACACACATTTGTAATATTATCACTAAATTATTAAATTGATGACATATGAAAAACGCTATAACATCACGTTAAATAATGGATGAAACAGCACGCAAATGGTGATTCTGTACTCCTCACGCTTCGACTCGGCGAAAGATTTCCATCACCTAAGTTTTCACTCAATTGGATAAAGCAAGAGAATACTTATATTCTTGACATGATCATTATAAAAGCATCCAGGCTCATGATTGGATGGCTGCAACCCTGCTTATATGGTCATATTTTAACACAGTTATTGTTAATACCTATTTATATTCCTATTGTTTCATTGGATGCATGCTGCGGTATGCAGCAGCATCTCTGAGCAGGACCTCTGCGTGCTGAAGGCTGCTGTCTCCCTGGGTGGCTATATCTCCAAGCATTTTAGCGATTTCTAACATTCTTTGGTTTTCATCGA
>CAYGHY010000171.1:4012-6680 GCA_964349435.1 uncultured Oscillospiraceae bacterium | reverse complement strand
GATTATGTATAGTAATATTATAGTTATGTTAGGATGTGTAAATATGGAGATGACAATAATAAAATGGGATGAAAGTATGGCGGTGAGGTGCCTGGCAAGATACAGAGACGATTTAGTCAGGGCAGAGGCAGCTGATATTAAACTGGTGCGCAAGGCCGTGAATGATATTCAGTGGGAAGAGTTCGAAAAAGCTTTAAGTAAAGCATTGAAGAAATAGACTGTACCAGTTCACATACCTCTCAATTCCATCCTGCAGGCGCACTTTGGGGTTATAGCCCAGCAACCGGGCGGCTTTACTGATGTCAGCGCAGGTAACCGGCACATCGCCCGGCTGCAAAGGTGCATATTTTATGTTTGCCTGTTTTCCGAGGCTGGTTTCAATAATTTCAATCAGGTTTTTTACGCTGATAGGGTTGGAGCTGCCGAGATTGAACACCTCAAAATCAAACCTCAGCTGCAGCACAGAAATTATTCCATCAACGATGTCATCGATATAAGTGTAATCTCTGGTGCTCGTACCGTCTCCGAACATATTTATTTCACTCCCTTTGACAATAGCTTCGGTAAAAATATTAATAGCCATGTCAGGACGCTGCCTTGGACCGTATACTGTAAAAAAACGCAGACAGGCAACAGGAAGACCATAGAGGTAATTATAGGTTCTGCAGAAGGCTTCGCCTGACTGTTTGGCAACGGCATAGGGTGAGGTTTGAAGCTCTAATGCATCCTCCTCTTTAAATGGGCATTTATTTACTCCATAAACCGAAGAAGAGGATGCAAAAACAAACTTTCCTATATTGAGCCTTCTGCATATCTCCAAAAGATTTACAGTGCCTTTGATATCAACATCTACGTATTCAACCGGATTTTCTATTGAACGCCTTACGCCGGCGAGCGCCGCCAGGTGAACAAGTATGTCAACTTCTGAATTCTTTATAAGATTTTCAACAGACGCAGCATCCCGAATATCGGTTTCCGCCAGCTTATAGCGCTCGTGATTCATTGCGGTGAGTATATTCTGCCTTTTAATTGACGCATTGTAGCTATCGCTGAAGCTATCAAGATTGATTACATTGTGGTTCATCGAAAGCAGTCTTTCGCATAAATGGGAGCCAATAAAGCCAGCTCCCCCTGTCACCAATATATTGCTCATTTTCTACCGACTCCCTCGTAATAAAATCCAAAACTTTTTATATATGACGGATCGAACATATTTCGAAGATCTACAAATATAGCCTTTCTGACAATGCGCCTCAACTTTTCAAAATCCAGTTCCAGAAACTCCTTCCAATCTGTAGCAAGTACGATACAGTCGCAATGCGAACAGGCAGAATAAGCAGTCCTGCAATATTTAAGAGGAAGCCCGAGCTGTTCCTTTTTTAAATTTTTCGTTGCTTTGGGATCATAAACTCTGACAGCCGCTTTTTTACTCAGCAGTGAGTGAATGATAGAGAGCGCCGGAGATTCACGAATGTCATCTGTTTCTGCTTTGAAGGCAACTCCAAGCATGGCGACATTACGGTTTTCAAGCCCGCCCATTGCAGTGGAAATTTTTTCCACCATTCTATCACTCTGCCTGTTGTTCATCTCCAATATACTTTTAAGAATATAAGGAGTATATCCCTCCTTCAGCGCCATACCGGTTAATGCGCGTACATCCTTGGGGAAGCAGCTGCCGCCGAAGCCTGGGCCTGGGCGCAGGAACTGGGGCCCGATCCTGCTGTCGAGCCCCATGCCTCTGGCTACCTCAGTAACATCTGCATTGTATAATTCGCAGATGGCGGCAATCTCATTTATAAAACTGATTTTTGCGGCAAGAAAAGCATTTGAGGCATACTTTATCATTTCTGCTGTTTCTATGCTTGTAACTAGTAAAGGGATGTTACATAATATCTGATCATAATAGGCTTCTTTCATTAAACTGATTGCGCGTTCACTTTCTGCGCCAATAACAATCCTTTCGGCATTTATAAAATCATACACAGCAGAGCCTTCCTTCAGAAATTCCGGGTTTGAAACTACATCGAAGTCAAGCGGCCTGTTTAATTCGGCTAATACTTTGCGGATTTCTTCCTTTACTTTTTGACCGGTACCGACAGGAACGGTGCTTTTGTTAATGATTACCTTATAACAGGTCATGTAATTTGCAATACCTCTCGCTACCTCAAAAACATGTTTTAGATCACAGGTGTTGTCTTCGTTTGTAGGTGTGTTAACAGTGATGAAGATAACATCTGAATGCTCTACCGCACTCTTTAACTGTGTTGTAAAAACAAGCCTGTTTTTTCGCTTTATGCATTTGCTCAAAAGGCTGCCGAGTCCCGGCTCATAAATAGGAAGCAAACCTTTTTGCAATTGTGCTATCTTTCCCGCATCAATATCGCAGCAAAGCACATTCATACCCAGCGACGCCAGGCAAACACCTGTTACCAGACCAACATATCCGGTGCCAATAATAGAAATATTCACAAACATCCCTCCAAACCGGCTGTTATATAAGTTGCAGAAAAGACCTTGCTCCGGGATTTAATCAATATCTTAAGCAAGGTTGCTAACTCGCTTCGATGCCCAATCTTTTGCCGTTGCCAAACCGAGTTATTTTAGCAGGTTTGCTGCTGTATCCGGGGCTTGCGTCAGTGCATGGTACGCGGTCATTCGCAACGGCGCC
>CAYGHY010000171.1:0-3912 GCA_964349435.1 uncultured Oscillospiraceae bacterium | reverse complement strand
GGCCGCCGGTGCGGCTGCAATACTTGTCGTCTTAGGTGCAGGTTGTTCAGCGGCTTGGCCGACAGGTTCAAGCTTCCGGATAACCTCTTTGGCAACTCTTGACCAGGAAAACATCTGCTCGGCCAGCCTTCTGCCGACGACACCCATTCTGTGTGCTTCAGCCTCATTGTTCAGAAGAGAAGAGATTTGCCCGGCTATTGCGGCAGGGTTGGTATAGTCATCAATCACGATACCATTTCCATATCCAGAAACAACCTCGGCATTTCCACCCCTGTTTGTCGTTATAATTGGAAGGCCCGCAGCCATTGCCTCATAATGGACTCTGGCCAAAGGTTCGTTCCATTGCGATGCGCATACAAAAACATCTCCCATATTAAAATACGCCGGAATATCTGCGGGAGGTATAAATCCTGTGAATATTATTGGGCCTGCAAGGCTTCTCGAGAGGGTCTGGAGAGATTTTGTATAATTATCCGAAGCATTCTTGCCATACCATTTACTACCTACAATAACCAGAGCTGTTTTAGGGTTGGAGCGCATAACTCTCTCCATTGCTTTCAGGAGAACGTCTACACCTTTTTTCACACTAAGCCTGCCGACAAAAAGCACGACTTTATATCCCTGCAGGCCGTATTTCTGCTTCATGTTGTTCTTGTTCATTATACCATCATGAGACCAGACAGGTTTGTATTGATTTGTGTCCACTCCCGAATAGACAACGTGAAGCTTGTTGTCTGCATAAGGGAAGCGTGTTCTGACCGTATCTGCAATGTATTTGCTCACCGTATTTATAAACTCAACCTTGCTGATGCATTTCAAGGCATCGGCATCTGTAATTTTTTCGGGACGGAACATCTCATTGTGAAGGCTCAGGCTAAATCGCTTATCCGGGAGCTTATCCATCAGCTCCAGAATATAACGAGGTCGATTGAACACATGTATCAGGTCGAATGAATTGTCCACTGAACTCTTCAGGCTGTTTATATATACGGTTTCAGTGCCGGCGGGAACTCTGACGTATTTTACGCGATTTTTTGTTTCGATTTCAGGCAGACCAGGATGCTGAATACTGAATACAGTGATGTCATGTTCCGCTGACAAATATGAAACGATGCCTTCCAAATATATTTGAACAGCGCCTCCTGCGATGGGCGGCACTGGTAATTTCTCCGTACAGATCATTGCTATCTTCAAATAACTCACCCCTATTTAAAAAAAGTTTTTATAACAGGTACTTTGGCTTCTTCGAGCTTTGCAATTCTTTCTATTTCGGCCGCCTTCAACGGCTTGCCGCCTTGAAATAGATTTTTTACCAGGCCGTAAAACCAGTGGGGGTACATTAAATCGGTATAGAGCATTTCTCTTTCATCGTTGTTCAGAGGATTCACTTCCATATACCAGCCAAGAATATCCCTTATGGTTCCTGCTTGCCACTGCCCTTTGTTCTCAGCGGTTTTGCCTATAATTTTCCTCAGATCTCTTGCAGGGAGGTCAAAGGTCACTCCATCCAAATCCAGCACATAAATATTATCACCGACTGCCAGGGCGTTTCCTTTTCCATAATCCTGATGGCATAACACGAAAGAGCCGGAGCCGCTGTCGGTCAGCATACTGTATTTTGAGCTGGCCAGTCTTTCAATTGTCTGGTCTGCGATATTCAGTACAGAGCCGGCGCATTTTGCATATGCGGAGTAATATGGCTGCGAGAGATTGCTTGCTGCTATCTCTCTCCATGCAACTAGCTTGTTTTTCATTGAAACATATTGTTCGGGCCATTTCCCGAGCTTTGATGAAATACGCGAAGCGCCCGTGGGTTTATAGCCCCTTGAGGCTATGTGGAAATGGGCCAGCCCCTGCACTGCACGCCGCAGGTCTACAGGGCTGCTGAAGTTCAGATCAGTACCGTTGATCCACTCATACAGTACAAATAATTGGTCATTATATTGCACAACAGGCTGTTCGTTTTTGTCCAGCAGCACGCCGGGAACCAGGCCGCCGGAGTTTTTAATATGGATTTGGGCATTTGCTGAGAAAAGCACCTTTTCATAGGTCTGGCGCAGCCTCTTTAGACACAGCTGCCTCCCGTCTGCGCTAAATTTCCAGACTGTTTTGACATCTCCGCTCTGGACTATGCTCATATTTTCGGGAGATATTCCATATAGGCTCAGTACTTCATATGCAATTCTATCAAGTGATTTGTCAGAGTCGTCCGATTTAATTGATTTATTCGGGTCGCCTGATTTAATTGATTTATTCGGGTCGCCTGATTTAATGTTCAAAATAATCAATCCTTTCCTGCCAAATTATGCCGGTATTATTATATTGAAGCTATCCAATACAGGTGGTAGGGTTCTTTCAAATGCAGCCATCTCAACAATTCTCTGCAGATATTTTTCTGTTGACCATTCCTTATCCCGTTTGTAGATGTATTTATTCACAGCGCCGACGAACAGGTGCGGAAACATCAGATCAAGGCCTACAACTCTCCACTGCGAGGATGTTAGCGGATTGAAGGCCTGATAATTGCTAAGAATTTTTTTCGTCAATTCGATATCCCACTTACCTGCCTTTTTCATTATTTTGTTAAGAAGTTTTCTGATGTCTCTGGCAGGTATGTCTATTGTTATAGAATCCGTATCAATGACATAGATGCTATTGGCGTTATTTAAAATAAGATTGCCCGCTGCGAAATCCTGATGACACAGGCAGCCGGTTTTTTTGACGGCGTTAACCCAATCGCTGTATTCAAGTCCATTAAGGCTCTCTATTGCTTTAGTGCCTCTTTCATAAAAATATGGAAACTCCTTGATTATTGTTTTGCTTACAGTATCTTGTTCCTTTTGCAGCAGCTCATTTTTATAGTACCCATTAATTTCTTCCAGTTGCTCTCTATAGTCTTCAACCCACATACCCAAATGGTATTTGGGTTTGCTGCCGGGGGGAGGCGAAAAACCTTCAGAGGCCTTATGAAATCTTGCAAGCTCTGTGACGATGCTGCCCAATTCGATGGGCGAAGCATAAGATGGGTTTTTGCCTTCAATTGCATCTGTCAGCACATAGCATGTTCCGTTTATATTTACATTATCCTTTCCGTCTTTGGTTTTGTTCACATTTGGAAGCTTGATCCCATTTCTCTGAAGATGGTACACGGCATGTAATATGAATTTTAATGTATCTTCAGAATTCGATATTTTTTTGAGTATTTTCATGCCCTCTGGTGTTTTAATCCACCAAACGCCCTTTTTGTCCTTATAGGACTCGTTTCTGATTTCCAACACCTTTAATGGATAATTACCGAGAACCATATCCAACGGCTCGTTTGCTGTGATGGCCACATTTGTCCCCTCTTTCATTTATGGGTCGTCTGTAATAATATATCCGATCCTTTTCTTGAGAATGGAGCTTCTGCGTAGTTTCCCGGAAAAGTTTTAGCGGAATTTATATTTTAACGATCCCTTAGTATGTAAGGGGGGAGGCCCCCCGATACAGTAGAGAGACTAGTCGTCCAGGTTCAGTTCATCAGCGGCTTCCTTTTCCCAGGAGACTTTAATTGATACAGAGCCACCCTGTTCATCATCATCGTACTTCACCTTGTAGTCAAGATCGGTATCTTCGGGTAACGTGACAGGTGTTCCTTCGACTACGAGCCTGCCTGCAAACAAGTCTGGAATTGCCTTTTTAATGTAGTCGCCAAATTCTGACCTTGAGCCGACAAATGCATCCTGATATCTCATTGATCTACACTCCTTAAAAATAATATGTTTCTTTTACATAATATTGTTATTATGTTATAAGTGTTACATGAGATTTTCTTTGTTTTAGGAAGTAAGGGCTTTGCAGAATAGTATGCATGATTTCAAGGTTGCTTTTGTTAACATAAATATTAATATAACAAAGTGCAAAAAAGAGCCG
>CAYGHY010000170.1:0-6705 GCA_964349435.1 uncultured Oscillospiraceae bacterium | reverse complement strand
TCCTTTTTTGTCTGAATTTCTCCAATCTGTTCAATGCCGCTATCCCCCAAGTATTACCTGCCTGCATGGAATGACCGTATCAACTTACTGCAGCGTAAACTAACGAATAATCCTTGCAGAAATAATGCGTTAAAGCATTCGGAATTATTTCTGCAGGGCGCATGAATGCCGATCAAAATGAAATTTTCGCTGTAGTACGTATTATTACCCAAATATGTTCGCCTGATTACTCTTATTTTAATAAAGATTTCTTCGCACTGTTCTTGCATTTACTTACTGTGTTTTACTACTGTGTTTTACTTCTTTATTTTATTTGATGCGAGTGTTATAATATGTACTACTTAAGATTTGCAGCACTAAATCTTTTTTGTGTTTTATACAGGATTACGATTAGACAAGGGGAAAGCTTGAATGTCAGGCAATAGGCAGGATAAGATACGCAATTTTTGTATTATAGCTCACATTGACCACGGAAAATCTACACTTGCAGACAGGCTCATACAGATGACCGGTGTCCTTACAACGAGAGAGATGCAGGAACAGGTTCTCGACAACATGGATATTGAACGCGAACGTGGTATTACCATAAAGGCACAGGCTGTCAGAATGGTATATAAAGCCGGTGACGGTCAGGAGTATTTACTGAACCTGATTGACACACCTGGACATGTCGACTTCAATTATGAGGTGTCAAAAAGTATTGCGGCCTGTGAGGGTGCCGTTCTGGTTGTGGATGCGGCACAAGGTATTGAAGCGCAGACGCTGGCGAATGTTTATCTGGCGCTGGAGCACAATCTTGAGATTATACCGGTTATTAATAAAATTGATTTACTTAACGCACGGCCAGATCAGGTTAAAAAGGAAATAGAGGATGTGATCGGCCTTGATGCAAGCAATGCGCCTCAGATATCTGCGAAAAACGGAGTAAACATAGAAGCTGTTCTTGAGCAAATTGTCAAACATATACCTGCCCCCGGCGGCGATGAGAATGCACCGCTGAAGGCACTTATCTTTGACTCCTTCTATGACAACTATAAGGGTGTTATCGTGCATATCCGGGTTATGGAAGGTGCGGTCAGAGCTGGCGATACCATCAGGATGATGTATACAAAGAAAGAATTTGTTGTTGCAGAAGTTGGGTACTTCAGGCCGGGACAATATCTGCCATTTGATGAACTCCTTACCGGCGATGTTGGATATATTGCAGCAAGCATCAAAAATGTCGGGGACACCAGAGTAGGCGACACGGTTACACAAGCGGACAGACCTGCTGCGGAGCCATTGCCGGGTTATAAAAAGGTGCTGTCGATGGTGTTTTGCGGCATATATCCCGCTGATGGAGCAAAATACGGCGATCTCAGGGATGCTCTGGAAAAGCTTCAACTCAACGATGCTTCGCTTTTATTTGAGCCGGAGACCTCAATTGCTCTTGGATTTGGTTTCAGATGCGGATTTCTTGGCCTTCTGCACATGGAAATCATTCAGGAGAGGCTGGAGAGGGAATATAACCTGGATTTGGTTACTACTGCTCCAAGTGTTATTTACAGGGTTGCCATGAATAATGGCCAGGTGCTTGACATTGACAACCCGACAAACCTGCCGGACATTTCCTTAATTGATAAAATGGAAGAACCTATTGTCAAAGCTACCATCATGACGCCTACCGATTATGTTGGCAGTATTATGGAGCTTGCACAGGAAAGAAGAGGCGTTTACAAGGATATGTCCTACCTTGATGAGAAAAGGACAATGCTAACCTATGAGATTCCCCTCAATGAAATTATTTACGATTTCTTTGATGCGCTAAAGTCCAAAACAAAGGGTTATGCATCATTTGATTATGAGCTGCTGGGGTACAGGGAATCCGATCTTGTCAAGCTAGATATTATGCTGAACGGTGAAATAGTAGATGCGCTGTCGTTTATTGTGCATTCCGATAAGTCCTATGCCAGAGGAAGGCGAATAGCCGAGAAGCTGAAGGATGCCATACACAGGCAACAGTTTGAAATACCAATACAGGCTTGCATTGGAGGCAAGATCATTGCCAGAGAGACTGTAAAGGCTTATAGAAAAGATGTTCTAGCCAAGTGTTATGGTGGTGACATAACTAGAAAGAAAAAGCTGCTGGAGAAGCAGAAGGAGGGCAAGAGACGCATGAGGCAGGTTGGCTCGGTGGAAGTGCCTCAGGAAGCCTTCATGAGCGTGCTGAAACTGGACTAGACAGGGGACAGTAGAAAGGCGCTGCGGCTGCTTGTCAGACTGTTTCAAGAGTATTTTTCGGAGTGATTTTATGGATAACAGTATAGGATTATACATTCACATACCTTTTTGTAAATCAAAATGCAATTACTGCGATTTTAATTCTTATTCCGGCAGGGAGTACCTTGCCGGTTCTTATTTTAATGCGTTGCTTTCAGAAATGAAAAACAGTGCAGAGGCATTAAGGGAAAGGCCGGTGCGGACAATATACATAGGCGGCGGAACTCCATCTCTGGTTGATTCTAAGTATATAAGCCGTTTACTTGAAATTTGCGCTAAGTATTTTTTGGTGGACTCATATGCAGAAATAAGCATGGAGAGCAACCCAGGCACTCTTTCGTATGACAGCCTGAAAGCCTACAGGGCAGCCGGGGTAAACAGGCTCAGCATGGGACTGCAGGCTTGGCAGGATAGGTTGTTGAAGAACCTGGGGAGAATTCACCGCAGAAGGCAGTTTGTCGACAATCTTGAAGCAGCTTTTAAAGCAGGCTTCCATAATGTAAATGTAGATTTGATTTTCGGTCTGCCCGGACAGACCTTTGAGGATTGGGCTGAAACGTTGGAGGCCGTAACGGCACTTTGCTCAGACACACCATCGGATCCTGACATGGCATCCGAAAAAAATGCAAGGACTGGTGCAGGCATTTCGGCAGCAGCAGGAAGGAGTGCGGTTTCCGCTGCCTCAGGTGTGGCTGCTTTCAAGGCTGATGGCATCAGCCATTTTTCCTGCTACAGCCTGAAAATTGAAGAGGATACGGCTTTCGGCGACAGGCTTGGGGCAGGTACGCTTGTTGCCGCCGATGACGAGCTTGACCGGAGAATGTACGGATATACAGTAGAGTTTCTGGCTCATAAGGGCTACAAGCATTATGAGATTTCTAATTTCGCCAAACCCGGTTTTGAGTGCAGGCATAATCTTGTTTACTGGAAAGCACTTGAATATGCGGGTTTTGGCGCCGGCGCCCATTCTTACCTCGACCGCTGGAGGTTCAGCAATGCGGCAGGCATAGAGGAGTATATTGAAGCAGTTAGGAAGACTGTGTCCGGACAGAATGACTGGCGGACTGCTGTAAATGAGAAGAAGCAAAACAGCAGGGGCAGCGCTGCCGATTTCACCGAGGATGCTTTGTGTGAAGAAATTCAGTTCATCGGCCGGCAGGAAGAGATGTCCGAGTTCATGATACTGGGCTTGCGGCTTATTGACGGTGTATGCTCAAGAGAGTTCGAGGCGCGTTTTGGCGAGAGCTTGCAGACAGTGTACGGTGACAAGCTGGAGAGGCTTGTGAAAGATGGCTTGTTGGTTAACAATAGCGATGGAACTGTAGAAGACGGTTACATGCTTACTCCGCTTGGCCTGGATCTTGCAAATAAGGTATTCATCGAGTTTATATGACCTCGAAGTATTGAGCGAAGCGAATATTTTCGAAAGGGATGGCTTTTTTATTTGCCTTCCATAAGAAAGGGTGAAACTATGCTAGCACCAAAGCGGTTTTTAACAGAAAGGTGGATGACCTTGAGCCTAAGAGCTGTGTTATTGAAAAAGTTATTGCACTTACGTCCCAGGACTATGATGAGTTTTCTCAAAATATGCTGTCTTACGACATGTCCCTATGAACACGGACATAAATTTCCCCGGGTTTTTGTCTGCAGAGCAAATTCAGCCAATCGATATCGTATGGAGGTATAACTTCTGAAATTTATTTTGTATGAAAAGGTGTACCAAACATATAATAAGGACGATTTGTTTCATATTTTTCCGAGGTTGCGTATGAGAGCGGCAATATTTATTTTCACAGTCTGTGCAGTTCTATTGCTTGTAATGTTTGCCAATGGAATTTATATTCTATCAAAATCCGCCGGCGACTGGCGTACTCCTGCTCCTGTACCGATTAGCGAGCTTTCAGGGTATGCCTCGATGGGATCGGAGCTAAGTCACCCCGAAAGGAATAACAGTGGAGTGAATCCGTTGAATTTACTAGTATTGGGACTTGACGGGGATGAGACAAGGTGTGATGTTATTATGCTGTTCAATTTTAAACCGGATTTATCCAGACTTAATATTTTATCTGTTGCAAGAGATACTAGGATTCGAGGAAACGGCAGGCACACCAAAATAAATACTCTTTATTCAAAGGGCGGAGAAAAACTGGTTGCTGAAGAAGTGACAAAAATTACAGGACTTCCTGTGCATTATTATCTTATAGTGGATTTTAAAGGTTTTCGGAAAATCATAGATACTTTGGGAGGGGTCAGGTTTTATGTACCCTTTCAAATGAACTATGATGACCCAACACAAAATCTGCATATACACCTTGCAAAAGGCATGCAGCTGCTTGACGGCGGGAAGGCTGAACAGCTTATCAGGTACAGGAAGGACAATGCCAAAGGACAAGGCTATATTGAAGGAGATATTGGCAGGATAAAAATGCAGCAGGATTTTTTGAAAGAATTGATAAATCAGAAGGCGAACCTAAAATATGTTTCCAGAGCAGACGATCTATTCTTGATTCTGCGTGATTATGTAAAAACTAACGTGACCTTGTCAGACATCGCTCAAAACACTGGGAGCATAAGCAGGATCAAAAGTGATGAAATAAGAGCATTTACTTTGCAGGGAGAAGGGCGTATGATCGGGGATGTATGGTATTTTATTTATAATCGGAGCGAAACGGCGGACATTATTAAAAGCTACTTTTACAGGTGAACTAAGGGTCGGCTGAAAGCTATCGGATACATTGAATTATGTCTTTTATTCTGATATAGTTCTAATATGTAATACAGCCTTTCCAACTGGTTTGCCAAGCGCATTTTTAGATGCTGTTTCTGACATGCTGGTGTGTAATATCACACTGCCTTGGTGACCGGTTCACGTTTGAATATTCAAGCATCGCGATGGTATTGGCATTTTTCTTTATGATGCTGGTTCAGCATGGCGAAGCGAAGCCGGGGGCAAAATCAGCCTTTGAAGGCATTAAACATATGGAGGCGTGATAAATAATGTTTGGTTGGGGAGAATTTGAAAATAGGTGCTCTGCTTGTATGAAATGCGATCTTGGAAAGACAAGAACCAACATTGTCATTGAGCGTGGTTCCAGGACCGCTCCCATGATGCTTATCGGAGAGGGACCCGGCGAACTGGAGGACAGGCAGGGCAGGCCTTTTGTTGGTGCTGCGGGGCAGCTGCTTGATCTGCTGCTTTCTGCACTGATGTTTCAAGAAGATGAATACTATATATGTAATGTCGTAAAATGCCGTCCGCCTTCCAATAGAACACCAACAGATGATGAGGCCGAAAGCTGTCTTCCGTGGCTCAGGAATCAGGTGGCGCTGATCAGACCGCAGATTATGGTGTGTCTGGGTGCAACTGCAATGAAATATATCATCGACAAGAACGCGAAAATTACACAGATAAGAGGACAGTGGATAGAGCGGAAGGGCTTCTGGATCATGCCCACATTTCATCCTGCAGCATTGCTGAGGGATCCGTCAAAAAAAGCGCTGATGTTTGAGGATATAAAAAGCGCAAGGTTAAAGCTGGACGAGGTTGCCGCGCTGCGCTCGCAATGACAGGGGTTGAAGCTCGCAATGACAGTGGTGGAAGCCCGCAATGACAGGGGTGGAAGCCCGCAATGACAGGGGTGGAAGCCCGCAATGACAGGGGTGGAAGCCCGCAATGACAAAGGCGAGATTGCTGCGCAGTGCTCTTGCGTTTGTCATTGCAAGGAGTGCCGGCGGCGTGGCAAGCTCTTATAATTACATACTTCAGGAGGAGAAATGACAAAGCTGGAACAGCTTGCTGAGTTTTATAGAGAATACGCCTGCCGGTTTGAAGGAAAGGAGTTGGTTTTAGGCTGTGGATGTACGGAGCCGATGTTTCTTTTAATTGGTGAAGCACCAGGACGGGAAGAAGTCAAGCTTTCACGCCCTTTTTCAGGAGCAGCCGGCAAATATCTTGATGAGTTTCTGGAGCTTGCCGGTATTGACAGAAGGGATATATATATTACAAACGCCATAAAATACAGGGTATCCAAAACAAACCTAAAAACCGGCAGACTGTCAAACCGGCCTGCCACCAGAGAAGAGATAATGTCAAGCAGGCCATTCCTGATGAAGGAAATTACGACGATTTGCCCAGCGTGCATTGTTACTCTTGGAAACGTCCCACTCCGAGCAGTAACAGGTGATTTTTCAATTAATATTGGTGAACGACATGGCAAACCTGCATTGGAAACCATAGGAGAAAAAGAATACCAGCTATTTCCCATATATCATCCTGCCAGTGTTATTTACAACAGAAGCTTGAAACAGACTTGTGAGGACGACATACTTAAGCTGCGACGACTTATCAGTACAATAAAAGGTGGCACATTGGTGCATACAGAATCATAGGCTGATAAAACAGAGTATGAAACAGAGAAAGAGGAATAAATCACACACACAAAGGTA
>CAYGHY010000169.1:0-6751 GCA_964349435.1 uncultured Oscillospiraceae bacterium | reverse complement strand
ATTGAAACATCCCTGTCTGGCTACTTATTGAGGTCGTTAATCAGCGGTTCCTTAGCTTTTGTGCTGCCCTTAGCATATAACCGTAGTATTGAATGATATCTGCAGGTATCGTGGCAACCATAGCAAATCCGCCTGGAGCACCAAGCGCTGCAGAAATGCCTGATACACAATTCCTCTCATACTGGATGACATCATTAGCAATCTTGTCAATCACATCAGATGGTATTTGAGCATGCGCTGGGTTATTGGCTATCGCATCATCAATAATTGCTTGGGGGTATTTCTTGAAAAACTCTCTCTGAAGGAACTCGCTCCTATTAATGCCAACGCCCGGAACTTTTAATCCCATAATAATGATATCTTCAATATCAATTTCGCCATTTCCATTCGCATCAATGACACTCAAAACCGACTCTTGCGATTTTGTTACTGCGTTCTTCGCCTGACCGGCAACATTCATAGTGAATTTACCAAAATCATTTGCTAATCCCGACAGAGTTTCACCTACTTTTTTTCCATCAAGCAAGTTCCCGCCTTCTTTGTTCATAGAAGCATCCTCCCCTTATTGGTATATATTTGATATCATCATATACTCTGTAATTTTCGCGAGAGAATGATGAAACGACAGCTGAAGTTCCTACTCAACCATACATTACCCTATGCACCGGTATCAGACAGAAGGACATTTCCTTATCTTTCGTTGATTCTGCCAGGTGCCCTGAATGGCCAAACCGAAACCGATTCAAGATGAATCAATACACCTTGATAAGGGAACAGGAAATTGTTCAGATTTTCCGCAGCTTCTTTGATGTATTCTACAGGTGAATGCAAAACCTCTAGCAGCAAAAGAATTAGAACATGCTACAAATCCAAATACTCAAATAGCGAACCGCATAACTTGATAATCTTTGCGCCTGACAAGGATTGGTACACATCCCCCGTACTCGACTGCCAGATGGTCACATCATCGATGTTCATTTGCTCCAACACATACCAATCAGTAGGGAGCTCGGGATTTTTCGATCTTTCCGCAAGGGTAACATCCACCACATTCAGCCGCGGAGACGCGCATATCCCTGTTAGTTCGTGATTTTCAAAGGAAGCAATGCCAAAAGCGGACACATACTTCTGGTAATCCTCAGAGAACTTCACACCCAACGCAGCCTCGGCTTTCGTGATCTGCTCAGCGGAAGCACCTTTTAATGCAACAAAACCTTGTTTTGCCTGCATCGCCTTCACAATATTGTCCATTGATTTTATACCCCCCCTGTTACTAAGGTTTTGGCAAGTGTCTTCCAAAAGTCACCCCGTTGGACAACAAAGGCAGTACGATCAATTGATGAAGCCTCACCAAAGACGTGCCAGATTGCATTGTTGCCGCTTTGCATATGCTCTGCTTCCGTCAAAATGGCTAAAGTAGAGTCCATTTTCTGACCAATATGATGCAGTTGAAATGCCTGCCCGGTGGTCGGATCAAGTGCTGCAAGCCCTTGTTCCATTCTCTGCAGGTTGGTCCGCCCGAAATCATCGATAAAGTCCATGTTGATATTCCGTACAAGAGCGGCTTTTCCATTGATCATTTGTGGAGCAAGCCCTGCATCTTTGCAGATATTATACTGATCCATGGTCTTGAATTGTTTGATGACATCCAATGGATAACCTGATTGTTTCTGAATGGCAGCCGCCTCGTTCATCGTAAGTCCATTGAGGGTCGCGCCTTTCAGCGCCATTGCCTGCGAGGCACCGCCTGCGATTGCACCAGTGATTGCCCCCCATTTAAAGCCTTCGCTTCCTGCAAGGGCGGCAGCTTTTAACGCACTATCCAAATCGTTGGTTTGAATTCCGTTGATGATGCCTGCAGAAACAGCCCCTAACGCGCCGCCGGAAAGCGCGAACATCGTCCCGGTTTTTGCAGACGCTGCAAAGATCATGGCAATAGCGGGAGCACCCATCCCGGCGGAAACAACAGAAACTGTCACACAGATAAGAATAACGCCCGTACCGATCGCCACATTTCTCAAGACCCTGTCATATGTATCATCATAGTCTTCAAAAGGTTGGACGATTGTTGTCCCATCTTCGCCAAGCGTAAAGATAAAATTTGCGCCTATAAACTCCGCTTCAAGTTCGGCAAGTGTATAGCCAAAGAAGATATTGGCCAGTGAGTTGTATGCCATCTCATCCAGGTACTCCTGCGATATGTACACTGCGCTGACGTTTTCGACAAAGTAGGAATCACTGTCCAGTTGGTCCAAAAGACTTGTATAAATGCTGCCCTCGATATACCGGGGCAATGCGGGGTCGTTAAACCCTTTCAAGCCTGCAACAAAAGCATCATTTACAGTCGTATCAACAGGCAAAGCTGTTTCCGCAGCAGCGCTTTTTGGAACGCTCCCCATAAGAAAGAGGGATATGGCCAACAGCAGAGCAATTAATTTTCGCATCCTGATCATCCTCCCGCCAAACATCATTTAGTGCAAACAGTTAATTGGATAATTACTTTTACGCCCTGTTACTTGTTCGGCGTTTTCATGGATAGACCGTTGGCGATATATTTCTCCAGCAACTCATTTGTGCCTACAAAAAACTGTTTTTCAGTCTGTTCACCTGTGTAACGATTTAGGACGGTGATCGTGTAGATGCCTTCCTGAGTATACCGGTCACCATCCTTGGCCGGTCTGTTGTAACGCTGGTCTTCAGTCAGGCCGCTGGCGCCTTCAACCAGCACGGACCGCTTGACGTTGATATCCAAATACCTGGACTTGGCCAGATCAAGGTAGAACCCATTCTCGGTGATGGTGCTGTTAGACAACTCAGCCCCTGTTAAAACGTCAAAGGGAAAGATCATTGTGTTGCCATTTCGGATGGAGAAATTAAATCGGATACTATAATTGGCAAATTGGTTAATGATTCCATAGGATTTGGTTACTGTCTCATAGTTTAGGGCTACTTCATAATCACCTTCTTCGAAAAATTCAACCTTCGTGTCAGCGCCATAACTTTCCTTCGCGGCAAGATAATCTGTATAGATGACCGGGTCTCCTAGTGCGTTCTGATAATCCTTATGTCGGACGATCAATGTACCGTGGCCGAAGTTGGTTTTTGCCACACCAAAGTATTCGTCAAACCCATTGTGATCCTCAGAAATCGCCAGATTCTCGTTCCCATTCAGAAGATTAATATCTTGCTCCAGATCAAACCAAAGCGTTACCTTATCACCAAGGGTCTTTATAAAAATTGGTTCCTTATCTGCGTTATCAGATACCCGGGTAAAGCCGCTCATCAGGAAGCGACCAAGACGCCATCCGAAATGTGCATCATTTGCCACAATTTTATCCGCTTTGTTATAACCGGAATCTGTCCCCGCATTCCTGGCGGTTTCTGATGCATAATATACTGATATCCCCTTTGCGTTGAAACAGGCTTTCAAGCGCACCATGCTGTCCTTGTATTGACCAAGCTGACCAAACAACTCGATAGCCTTGTCATAATCGCCGCTTTCCTGAACCGTGACTGCCTGCATGTAGCGATTTTCCCGTGCTTGGTCATAACTGTCGGAATAATCCTCCAGTATTTCAAAAAAATTGATTGCTGATGCAAAATCCCCGGACTCTGCAACAGTCAGGGCGCGTGCATACTTGCACTCCAGCACTCTTTCAGCGCTGTTGTTATAGGATCCCAGTGCCTCAAAAGCACTGGAAGCTTCCACGTATTGCCCGCTTTCATAAAGAGCATTTGCTGCGGCATAGCGGGAAGCGGAAAACGCGTCTCCAGGCGCTGTTAAGTCAAGCCACAAGGCTGGGCGAATACCCTTTTTATTTGTTGCTGAATGGCTATGTTGCAGCCCATCTCTGCCTATATAGCACGCATCCTGTTGAACCTTGCCAGGCGAGCGAAGCCACCAATCTGTTTCTTCAAAAGGCCATACTATTGCGCCAAGCGCCTTTGCATAGCTTGTGCCTTTGTTTTTCTTTGCATCCTGATGATCAAAATAAGTGTTGGTTTCACTGTAGCTTAGAAGGTAAATTTTGTCCTGTGTATCCACTCCGCCAATTGTCTGCCATTCAGAAAAGCCCTCATGAACTGCATTGGAAACAATCACCGGCAGAATGGCATTCTGTTCAACGCCGATAAATGCATTCTCCCAAAAGTCAGTATTCAACCACGCACGCAGTTCAGAGGCGTCCCAGGTTGTGCCTTTATTTGAAGAACTGTAAGCCTGGTAGTCAAGCGCAAAGAGACTGAGCAGCAAAACTTTATCACCTTCATTGGCTAAGACGATCCATTCAATCGGTTCTTCCCCAGTAGACGGGTCGTTATCCTGTTCATAATGGCCGAATATGAAAGTGGACCCCACGCTCAGGTCTGCGCTTTCCGCTGATTCAGCAAACGCAGTGAAATTGAATCCCAATGCCAGAACCACAAAAAATAACGCCACAACAACAAATCGCTTCATACTAAGCGTGCCTCCCTTTATCCCAGAAAAATCGTTTAAACATATGGATCATCCCTGTGATTACGCCTCTTGATATAGAGACTGGATTGCAGTTTTCAGTATATTATCACCTTATACTTTCTGATATATGAAGACTGTATCGCTTTATTCTCTGCCTGTCAATGTTTAAGGTTGTCTGGGTGTCTTATTTCCAACATCCTGTCCGTACAGACAGTGGGACGATTCCCGTCTGCCGTCGTTTCTACCCTGTATCCCCAATGGCTTGACCGAAAGTGTCCCAAGGCGAAGCAGTCAAGTGGCAAGGCAATATCAGCAGACAGACAGGGAAGTGTCTGTGTCCTTCAGATGTCATTCCTTCCGCATCAAATTTTCTAATGTACGATTATACTCTTGTAATTGAAACACCTGTAAATGCGCTAAATGCAGATAGCGTACCATTACTCGGTCGATTAGGACTAATTTCGTTTGCTTTCTCATTTTTCATTTCTCCCAAATTATTTACATTTTTATACTACCGCCAGATACATCGTATCCCCATCAAACAGTACATCTGTGGTGTGGTTACTGATGATTCCAACATTTCTGATGCAATCGACGAAGATTTCTCCACCGGTTTCTTCGCTTCCTGCGAACAGAGCGACAATTTTCGCAATCTTCTCATCATTGCCTTTCATCATCTTATCTCCGCCATCTTGTAGCCATTCATCAACTGGCCCCTGGCTGAGGAACGGAGCGGATGCGATGAGCTTTCCGAGAGCCTTGCTGGCATTTCCTAATCCTGCCATCACCTGCGTTTCTACAGAAGAAGATGAGAACTTCATTACCAATTCATGGCTCTTTAAAATTTGGCTTTGGAATAGTTCATCGTATTCACGAGACTTATCTGCCACTTGGTTAAGATATTCTTCACGGAAGTTTCTCAGCAGCATAACCTCCAGGAAGGAAGAAAAAGCAAACAGATGCAGCGCCATTCGATAATTTCGGAACAGTTTCTCCAGCTTTATGATGGCATCCTTGACATTCTGATCCAGATATATCGCCGGAAGCGCCTTGATTTCTGAAGCGATTTGCTCCTGGTAGAAGATGATGTTCGTTTCTGCCTTCTGTTTTATATCAAGCACTTTCATATGATGATTCTGTCTATATTGTGCATTATCCCAATTGTGCTTATAGCCTTTGAGAATACCCAACAGGACATTCATGTTACCCTGCTGTTCCGCTTGTTTGTCCTGTTCAAGGAAGGAGAGAATCCTCAGCTGAGTCTTCTGGATATCATCCAGCTTCTTTTCGATATTGGCAAGCATCGCTACCATCATGATTGTTTGCGGACTAAATGGCATGACAGCATTGGAGGAGCCAGCCTGTGCCCACTTCGTCATGATTGAATTACCGTCCGGTGTGACATGAGCGCCATATACAAGACTCTCTCCGGCTTTTTTCAAAACATCTCCGGCGCTCACATTCACAGGGATAAACCCGACACCATTCATGGAGATTGTTCTAAGCGATGGAATCATTTGGGCAAAAGTAGCACCCAAAGCGACGATATCTCCAAAAGACACCTTCATACACTGATCCAGTCGAATGTTCTTGCCTCGCTCGCTAATGGCTTTCTCAATACTGCTTTGATCAGAGATAGCGGAATTTTGGTTTTGGTTAACCATATCTGTATTTTTGCTCTGCTCATAGTTTCCTCGTTTGATCAGCTTGTCAAATATACCCATAATGTTACTTTCCCCCATAATAATAGAATATCTGAATCGTGATGTTCTTAAATGAATAACACTGCAGTTACTGCGTCTATCTGCAAAAGAACAAAGCTTCTTTCCAGTTAGCAACCATGATGATTTCATCCCCGACATCGAACCGCAGACTTGCAGGCGACCAGACAACATGACAATTTAAACCGGTACTTCTGAGCTGGAATTCCAGTAAAGGATCCCCCGGTAATCTCTGATTTGGATGAGTTATTAGGTAATGGGAGGACTGTATCGTTTTCTTCTCTGCCTGTCAATGATTTGTAACTGAGTTTTAATCCGATATTTTCATGGCTTTCAACCAGGCACTTTCGTGGTTTTCAACCCGCTGCTTTCATCCAAAGCGGCTATAGGGAATGAAGGCACCTTCCCGGACGGAAGATAATCGCATTCAGCATTCATCTGTCCTGACTTTTACAGTTTTGGAGAAGAAAGAGCTTAATATTCTTTTGATAATAAAGGGCTTTCGAGCTTTCGGTATCGGATATAAGCTGTTATGCTATGATTTGAATGCGATCCTTTTCAGGAACCTGCTGAA
>CAYGHY010000168.1:0-6766 GCA_964349435.1 uncultured Oscillospiraceae bacterium | reverse complement strand
CCCATAATGCATACCTCTTTCCATATAGAAGCATTTCATCAGTCTGTTCTTATAATAAACTAATATTCCGTATAGTTCAATTCAGAAATAACGCATTGAAGTGAACGCGATTATTTCTGCAAGTAATAATGCTGACTAAGAGTCGGCTGAAATATTGCTTCCAATATTTTTTCGGCGAATGGGGCTCTGTTGTAGTTCCCCAAAATAGTTTTAGCGGAAGTTATATTTCAGCCGACCCTAAATAATGAAATATATCAGCCTTCCAAAATATATTGGTTCAGGATCGATTCAAGCATTTCCTGCCTGCCGGATGCGTTGACGATTTTGTCATGCTCGAGAGCATACTTTTCAAGTTCCTTGAAGCCCACCTTCTTATCCACGATATCCTTGCCAATCCCCGTATTGTAGCTCTGGTATCTGCCGGCAACAAGTCTGTCAAGTTTACCGTCTTCAATAATCTTTGCAGCAACCCTCAGACCTTTTGCAAAGGCATCCATTCCGGCTATATGAGCATAGAACAGGTCCACAGGCTCGAAGGAACCCCTTCTGACCTTGGAATCGAAGTTCAGGCCTCCCTTTGTGAATCCGCCCATCTTGAGAACCTCATACATCGCCAGGGTCGTATCATACACGTTCGTCGGGAATTGATCGGTATCCCAACCCAACAGCATATCGCCCTGGTTTGCATCAATGCTGCCGAGCATGCCGTTGACACGCGCAAGCCGCAGTTCGTGCTGGAAGGTATGACCGGCCAGAGTGGCATGATTTGCTTCAATATTCATTTTAAAATACGGGTCAAGACCATAAGTCTTTAGAAAGCCTATAGCTGTTCCTGTGTCAAAGTCATACTGGTGCTTGGTGGGTTCCTTTGGTTTCGGCTCAATCAGGAACTGTCCCTGGAATTTGATTTCCTTTGCATAATCAACAGCCATGCCTAAAAAGCGCGCCATGTTGTCAAGTTCAAGCTTGAGATCCGTATTAAGCAATGTCTCGTAGCCTTCTCTGCCGCCCCAGAAGACATAGTTTTGTCCGCCAAGCTCCATAGTTACTTCCATGGCCTTTTTTACCTGCGCACTTGCGAAAGCGAATACATCGGCATTTGGAGAAGTAGAAGCTCCATGTATAAACCTTGGATTGCTGAAGGCATTGGTAGTACCCCAGAGCAGCTTAACCCTGCTGTTCTTCATTCTATCCTTGATAACAACAACAATCTCGTCCAGTCTTTTGTTTGTTTCTTTCAGCGTATCAGCTTCAGGCGCAATATCCCTGTCGTGGAAGCAGAAGAATGGCACACTCAGCTTTTCACAAAACTCAAAGTTTGCTTCTACCTTAATTCTGGCTAGCTCCATCGCATCTGTTACATTGTCCCAGTGTCTGACAGCGGTGCCGGCTCCAAACGGGTCGGTGCCGGTAGCCTGGAAGGTGTGCCAGTAGGCAACTGCGAATCTCAGGTGGTCCTCCATCCTTCGACCAGCTACCACTTCCTCAGGATTGTAATACTTGAAAGCCAATGGATTGTCCGATTTGTTTCCTTCAAATTTGATTTTCTGAACTTCCTTAAAATATTCCGTCATGATAAATCCTCCATTCATTTATTTAATTTTTTCATTATCTTCCAAACAAAATTTTCAGCGGTATAATTGCTGCACCAAGTGTAGACGATTTCTCCCCTATTTCAGATATGGTTATTTTAACCTCCGCAGCCGGTCTCTTAAGAGCCTTGCAATCGATAACACTTCTCAGCGTTTCCATAACCAGATCGCCATATTTGACAAAATTCTTGCCCAGCACTATTTTTGACGGATTCAGCGTATTCACAATGCTCGAAAGTGCTATTCCAAGATATCTCGCCGCATCAATCAGCAAGTCCATTGCTGCCATATCACCATTCCTTGCAGCATCAACGACTTGATCAAAGCTGATGCTGTCCGCATCGGCAACATCATTGAGACTTGAAATCACTCCCTGCCTGACCACTCTCTTTGCCTGTTCAACGATTCTGCCTGTTGAGGCAACAGTCTCAAGACATCCGTAATTTCCACAACCGCACCTTGGACCTCTCTCATCCACCACGATATGTCCAACCTCACCGGCGCTGCCGCCTGTACCCCTGTATAGCCTGCCGCCGGTAAAGATACCCGCACCGATACCGGACTTGATATTGACGCATACAAAATTGTCGGCACTCTGGCAAGCTCCGAT
This sequence comes from uncultured Oscillospiraceae bacterium, assembly GCA_964349435.1. Classification (GTDB taxonomy): domain Bacteria; phylum Bacillota; class Clostridia; order Acetivibrionales; family DTU013; genus CAYGHY01. Next base: position 4,564 of record CAYGHY010000168.1, on the reverse strand, counting down.
CCAGTTCTCACAAATCGCTGATGCCATAGCTTCATTTTCAATATATACCGGATGTTCCAAACGTGCTTTCAGCATGGCTCTGAGGTCTACATCCTCCCATCCCATATTGGGAGCCAGAAGTACCTTTTGGGTTGACGCATCTACCATGCCGGGTACAGATATCCCTATACCAAGCAATTTGCCCTTATCAATGGAGTATCTCTCCATGATCTCCTGTATACACACAACTGTTGCCGATACTGCAACCTCCGGTGTAGAAGGCGCCAGTGCCTTTGAACCTTCATACACCACCCTTCCGGTAATATCTGCCAGAATATATGAAATGCTGTCAATATCAACGTCAAGCCCGATAGAGTAATACGAATACGGCATCAGTTCAAGCAGTACAGGCTTCCTTCCGCCCTTCGACTCCCCTGTGCCTGTCTCGTGTATGTAGCCCTTTTCCAACAGTACAGAAACAATCGTGCCGGCCGCTGTGGGCGACAGACCGGTAACCTTAGAAAGATCTGCTCTGGACAAAGCTTCTCCTGTACGTATCAGATCCAATATACCGGCTTCATTATAGGCTTTCAAAAACTTGTTGTTACCGGTACTGCCTTTTGTCATGTTCCGCCCTCATAAACGTCCTTTATGATATCAGCAAGGTGTTTATAATCCTTTCTAAGAGATTTATACAGCTGTCCATACAGACTGTAAAATTTGGAATACTTGCTGTACAGCTCCATATCAGGCTGCTGAACACTTTTAACCTTTATTGCAGTGTCGCATGCTTCAGCCGTATTTTTGTAAACTCCCGTACCGACTCCCGCAAGTAACGCCACGCCAAGTGCGGGGCCTTCGCCGGAATTGATGGTTGTGATTGCGTTTCCGAAAATGTCTGCCTGCATCTGTCTCCACAGCCTGCTTTTGCCGCCGCCGCCGGAAGCTCTGATCTCACTGACATTGACACCCATTCCTGCAATAATCTCAAGGCAATCCCTCAGGCTGTACACAACACCTTCCATGACAGCTCTGATCATATCTCTTTTATCATGCTTTGCTGAAAGCCCGAAGAAAACACCTCTTGCCTCCGAATCCAGATGCGGCGTCCTCTCTCCCATGAGATATGGCAGATATAACAAGCCATTGCTTCCGGCCTGTGCTTTTTCCGCCTCCTGATCCATCAGTACATATGGGTCGACACCCAACAGGTCGGCTGTATTCATTTCATCCTTGCAAAAGTTGTCTCTGAACCACTTAAGAGAATACCCCGAAGACTGTGCAACCCCCATAACATGCCAGGTATTCGGCACGGCATGGCAGAAAGTCTGCAATCTTCCTTTCGGGTCTATTCTGATCTTGTCCAGATATGCAAATACTACGCCTGATGTGCCTATCGTCGAAGATATAACGCCTGGCTTCACAATTCCGTTTCCAATCGCACCGGCAGCCTGGTCACCACCGCCGCCAACCACCGGAGTACCCTCCGGCAATCCGGTAATCAAAGCTGCCGAGCCGCTGACATTGGCGCTAACCTCCTGTGACTCATAGAGAGCTGCAAGCTGGCTTCGTTCAACGCCAAGCTTAGACAGCATCTCCGGACTCCAGCATCTGCCGGGTATGTCCATCAGTTGCATGCCGCTGGCGTCTGAAACCTCCGTAGCAAATTCTCCGGTGAGCCTGTATCTTACATAATCCTTTGGCAGCAGAATTTTTTTTGTCTTCTCAAAAATGTCCGGTTCATGATTCTTTACCCACATGAGTTTAGATGCGGTAAAGCCTGTTAGAGCCGGATTTGCTGTAATTTCAATCAGTCTTTCGGCACCGATGAGTGAGGTAATCTGCTCGCATTCAGCCGTACTCCTCTGGTCGCACCATATAATGGACCGTCTTAGCACCTTGTTGTCCCCATCCAGCAGAACCAGGCCATGCATCTGGCCAGACAACCCTATTCCGCTTATGTCAGCCGGTTTTATCCCGCTTTTTACAAGCACCTTGCGGATACTGGCCACCGCAGCCTGCCACCAGTCTTCGGGGTCCTGCTCTGCCCAGCCGATAATTGGCTGGTACAGCGGGTACTCTTCCATTGCACTTGCTACGGTATTTCCTATTTCGTCGAACAGAACAGTCTTCGTCCCAGAGGTTCCGATATCAATTCCCAATAGATAAGCCATAAGCTTCCCTCCATAAATCGACTTTGTAATATTATATTATTAAGTATACTATATTTTAGATTGCTATGCAATTAAATCCATACTTTATCCCGACTAGATTTTATCTCATGATTTCAGCTAATCATGCATTACGAAATATACAATAATTCTTCAGCATTTATTCGCCTGCCAGAAATATCGCAAATACAATAAAAAGCAGAGATAAAAAACTTCTAAAAAGACATAATAAATATGAAGTTTAAAAAAAGGAGGCCGAAGATGAAAACAACTAAAATGACACAGCCCAACACCGGGATCAAGTGTTCAGTTAATACCTGCTACTACTATCTGCAGGGTGACAACTGCACAGCTCAGAAAATTCAGGTAGAGCCAAAAAATGCAATGGATTCACAGGATACCGACTGCGCAACCTTTATACGTCAGATGTAATGCTGTATATGTCTTAAAGAGCGCAGTGTGGAATAATCAATTTGAAGGGAACAACCTCGGTATAGTTCCGGACGGCACATGCATGCAGCAAGGTTACGCCGGTTTTGGAGGGCCAAAACCGGCAAAAGCCTCTGCGGCTTCTGATGGGCGCCTTACCACCCGCTGTTTTGCGGCCAAAACCTGCAATAATCCCTGATTCACCGTAGGACTTTTATGAGCTTTTGAAGGTATAATTGTCCTTGTAAGCTCATCGCAGCGATTTTCATACCTTAGTTTGCAGCTTGGCTGCGATACGATTTAATAAAAACAGCTTCCTCCTATAAACTCTCTGATAATGGAGTTGGCAGGGACATCTTTTGCATCTACGGGCAGGAAATAGCTGAGGAATTCTATAAGGCGTCTTGCCTCAGAATACTCCTCGGCACTGCTGTCAATCTCTTTGAGCAGCGGATCGGCAAAAGACTTAAGTACGCTCAGTTCGACCATAAGAGCCGAGTTAAACATAACATCGGCACTTTCCTGAAACGGAAAAATATTTTTTTCCTCACCACGCCTGACCGAGGGCCACATTTTTATTGTTTTTAACGCATTGCTGCCTCTGAACTGATGATCTCTGACAATCCGCCTGATAATTCTGTTATCTGTGGTCGGAATTCTGTTATGGTCATCAATATTCATGGATGTCAAGGCACTTACATATATTTTGAATTTGCTTTCTCTGGGAATTTCTAGGGTCAGCTTTTCATTCAAGCCGTGAATCCCTTCTATGACAAGTATGTTATCATCCTTTATCTGCAGCTTTTTGCCCACAGGCTCCCTAATTCCGGTTACAAAATTGAATAGCGGCAATTCCACTTCAAACCCTTGAATCAATTCCTTTAGCTGCTTGTTAAAGAGTTTAATATCAATCGCCTCAAGCGCTTCAAAGTCATATTCTCCATATTCGTCCAGCGGTGTATCCTCGCGATTCACAAAGTAATCATCCAATGCAATCGTAACAGGCTTTAGCCCATTTACACGGAGCTGAATAGACAGTCTTTGAGCAAAGGTGGTTTTCCCTGAGGATGACGGCCCGGAGATAAAAATTATGCGTTTTTCCCTACCGCATTTGGCAATCATATCCGCGATGCTTGCCAGCTTCTTCTCATGCAGCGCTTCAGATACTCTTATAAGCCCGGCAGACTTGCCTGCCTTTATTAAATCATTCAGCGCGCCGACATTTTCCACTTCCAATATACGCCCCCATTTTTTAAACTCAAGATATATATTGAAAAGCTTCTCCTGTTCCAAATATTCAGGCAACGACTCCGCTGACGTCTTATCGGGGAACCGTACGATTAGTCCGCCTGAATGGTATTTCAGCGCAAAGACCTTGATATATCCCGTATCAGGTGCCATATACCCATAAAAATAGTCGTCCAAGTCATCACAATCGTATATGGTCACCATCTGCTTGTTCCTGTGTTCAATAGCGTGATATCTATCCATTCTGTTGGTTGATTTAAACAAAGCTTCCGCTTCCTGCAACGGTATTTCTCTTTTTTTAAACGGAATTTGCTGCGTAACAATCTCTCTCATCCTGGCTTCTATACGCTCTACCTCCATGGGCTGAAGCTCCTCTTTCCCCCTTACCTCACAGAATAATCCTTTACTGACGGCATGGCTGATGATGACCCTCCTGTCCGGGAAAAGGTCGTAGGTTGCTTTCATCAAAATGAAATACAAGCTCCTTCTATAAATCCTCATGCCGTCCTCATCATTCAAATCAATAAAGCTGACTCTGCAGTCCTCTTCTAATACAAAGCCAAGCTCCCTGATGTCATTGTCCACCTTAGCTGCTATAATGGGCGTATTGTAAAGGCTGCCGTATTTATAGGACAGTTGAAGCAGCGTCATTCCAGGCTCGATAGCAAGCTCCGCCCCGGAATCAATAATAACCTTGATCTGTTTATTCATATTTGTCATACCGCCCCCCGCAATAC
>CAYGHY010000167.1:0-6784 GCA_964349435.1 uncultured Oscillospiraceae bacterium | reverse complement strand
CTTCCTTTGCACAGGAGGAAGTCCGCAGCATCTCGGACAACGTCAAGTGGGGCACAATCAAGCGCTTCCAGCAGGGTATTCCCAATGGCCAGATGCGGGTATTCGGCTACGAATGGTTGGATGGTCAACTCACCATCATTCCAAGCGAAGCCGACATTATTCGCTGGATGTACCAGGAATACATGAAGGGAGCCTCCAGGATTGAGATTGGGCGTGCACTCAATGAAAAGGGCATCTTCACCCGCCAAGGCAAACTGTGGGTGGACTCCAATGTCAAGGTGGTTCTCACGAACATCACCTATACCGGAAACCTACTCTTCCAGAAGGAATACACAGTCGATCCAATTACCAAGAAAAAGCGGAAGAATCGTGGTGAGTTGCCGCAGTTCTATGTGGAGGACACCCATGAAGCCATTATCCCTATGGAGGAGTTCCAGCGGGTCCAGGGGGAGTTCAAACGCAGACGCGACCTGGGACCCCTTGGGAATAAGTCACTGAAACTGACCGCCTTCTCCACCAAGATCACTTGCGGCATTTGCGGAAAACACTACCGCCGCAGCGGCAAGCGCAATTCAGCCAAGGAACTTTATTATATATGGACTTGCCAGACAAAGAACACCAAGGGAATCAGCGCCTGCAACTCCAAAGACATTCCCGAAAAGGTGCTCCAGAATGTCACCGCCGAGGCTCTGGGCCTTGATGGTTTTGAAGAAAAAGCCTTCGCTGAACATGTCGAGGAAATCATCATAGTTTCCGATGACACCCTGCGATTCCGCTTCTTTGATGGTCGCGAGGTCACCACCACCTGGGAATCCACCGCGAAAACCGACTGGTGGACACCTGAAAGAAGGCGGCTGTGGGGAGATCGCCATAAACGCAAGGACACGAATCCAAACAGGAACACCTTTTACGAGTTCACCGGTTTCATACGCTGCGGTCAGTGCGGGTCGAATTATCGCTGTCAATCCAAGGTGATGAAGGATGGCACTCCGTCGCGTGCTTGGTACTGCTCCGCGCCCACAGGGGTATGTGACAAGGTGGCAATCAAGGATTCCACCATGAAAACCCTCGTAACCGAGGTACTTGGGCTCAATGCCTTTGATGAATTGGCCATGGACAAGCAGATCGAATACGCGCGGGTACTCGGTAACACCGTGACTTTCCACTTTCGCGACGGGCATGAGGTAACAAGCAGTTTTGCGGAAAAACGTCATGGCACAAAGTGGTCGGCTGAGCGTCGTAAGAAAGTGTGTCAAGCGCTTAAAGCCAGTTGGACGGATGAGCGCCGGACGGCTGCGAGTGAAAAGATGAAAACGATCAGGAGCGAGAAGAAATGGCCAAAAGCGTAACCACAATACCGGCATCCATTAACCGATATACAGCATCGCCCATCAACGAACTACGGAAGCGCCGAACAGCCGGGTATGCCCGTGTTTCAACAGACAGCGACGAGCAGTTCACTAGCTATGAGGCGCAGGTTGACTATTACACGAATTACATCAGGAGCCGCGATGATTGGGAATTCGTTGAGGTCTACACGGATGAAGGCATCACCGGCACCAACACCAAGCACCGCGAGGGCTTCAAGCGCATGATCTCCGATGCGCTGGCCGGACGAATTGACCTGATCGTCACCAAGTCTGTCAGCCGCTTTGCCCGGAACACCGTGGATAGCCTGACTACTGTTCGGCAGCTTAAGGAAAAGGGCGTGGAGATCTACTTCGAGAAAGAAAACATCTGGACGCTCGACAGCAAGGGCGAACTGCTGATCACCATCATGTCCTCCCTGGCGCAGGAGGAAAGTCGCTCCATTTCGGAGAACTGCACCTGGGGCCAGCGGAAGCGCTTTGCAGACGGTAAGGTCACAGTGCCCTTCAACCGCTTCCTCGGTTATGATCGCGGAGAGGATGGCAACTTGGTCGTAAACCCGGAACAAGCCAAAATGGTCAAGCGCATCTACAGCATGTTTCTCAAAGGTATGACGCCCTTTGGCATCGCCTCCAGGTTGACCGCCGATGGTGTACTGTCGCCAGGCGGCAAGGCGCACTGGAACGCGGGCTCGGTGCGCAGCATCCTTTCCAACGAGAAGTACCGGGGTGACGCGCTCCTGCAAAAAAGCTATACGGTGGACTTTCTCACCAAGAAGAAGAAATTCAACGAGGGCGAGATCCCGCAATACTATGTGAAGAACAACCACCAGGCCATCATTGCGCCTGAGGTTTTTGACATGGTCCAGCGGGAACTGGAGCGGCGAGGCAAGGGCAAAGGCAGCCACAGCGGGGTTCATCTTTTCTCCGGCAGGATCAAGTGCGGCCAGTGCGGCAACTGGTACGGCTCGAAAGTCTGGCATTCCACCAGCAAGTACCGCCGCACTATCTGGCGCTGCAATCACAAGTTCAACAACGACGAAGTGTGCACGACGCCGTATCTGACCAATGATGAGATCCAGAGCTACTATCTTTCGGCTCTGAGAAAGCTGCTCACTGATAAAGACGAAATCATCGCCGCCTTTGAACAAGCCAAGGACACCGCCTTTGATCTGAGTGCGTTGACCACGGAGCGGGATGAACTGCAGAAAGAGCTGCTGGTGGTCTCCGAACTCATGCAGCAGTCCATGTACGAAAATGCGCGCGTGGTTCTTGACCAGGCCGAGTACAAGAAGTACTACGGCGGCTTGACCGAGCGTTTTGACAAGACGAAGGCGCGGCTGGAGGAAGTGAAAGAGGTCATCAGCGACAAAGAGATGCGGCAAGCAACGATAGAAGCCTTCCTCGATGAACTCAAGCGGTTGGACGGTGTGGCAGAGTTCCAACCCGCGCTCTGGTACGGTCTGGCGGACTACATGACGGTCTATAGCAAGGACGATGTGCGGATTAGGTTCAAGGATGGGACGGAGATAAGAGTATAGACGTTGAAAATAGATTATACTTATCACCGTTTGAAGGTTGCAGTCATTTCATAAATCACAATAATCCCATAAATCAACGGGAAACCGTGATAATTGTACATCTCTTTTTGGAATAGAAACAGCCAGTAGCTTTCTGGGCCGAGTCATAGCAACATATGCAATCCTTATAAGTTCGCTATTGAGATCTCCTGTTTCTAGAATTGTTGGAGTCAGTGCATTAGCCCCTTTTATGCTATCTACGATAAGCAAGGTGGCATCAAAGGTTTCTCCCTTGACTCCATGTACTGAGGAAATACTTATATCCAAAGCAGCACGGCTTTCAAAATATGCTATTAATGCCCTATTCAGAAACTCCGGGTGTTTCTTGTCTCGAAGCTTAACTTTGACTATTTCAGAAACCTGTCGTCCATCATAAGACGTGATTATGCCTGAGTGTATCAGTTTCTCTACTTCATCAATGAGAATCTTCTTCCAGACACCAACAGATAAATTTGGTGCTGGCAAGCACCTTAAAAGGGTCATTATACTACTATTCCATTTTGCAGGAGGTATTAAGGTTTCAGCCTTCTGTCTTATTTCTGACTGCGTCAAACCACCTGCATTTCCAATTTCAATACTATAAAGAACCTTTTCACAAAGACGATAAGCTTCTTTTCGATTCGAGCAGTGCCAAAAGTATGATGCCATAGCAAGTGATTTTGTTTCAGGGGTTTTCCAAATATCCAATACTAGATCTGAGTGGATTCTGCCCCGTGTAAGCACAGAAATACTATTACTGGATATTTCAATGTTGTTGTTTCTACATGTGTTTATAAACCAATCCACAATGTCCTGCCGCTGTTTATCCTTCGTTACACGCAATAGCACCGGCTTAACCTTGAATCCCGAATTTTCGCCTGATGCCGTGGCCGGCTCCTTGCCCTCCAGCATACTCGAAAATGGTTTTACTGCATCACAAATTAATTTTGAACTTCGAAAATTGACAGTTAAGTACATACAATTCCAACCGGTTTCTTGCATTTTTTTAATGAAGTATTCAGGGGTCGCATCTCGCCATTCGTAAAGAGCTTGATCAGGATCGCCAACAAGAATTATTGTTTGCGTACCAGCGTTTGCAATACAATCCAATATCTCAATTTGCTCTCGAGAAGTATCTTGAGCTTCATCTACAATTATCACTGGGAATCTATATGCTAATTCAGTCGCAATTTGAGGATACCTTCTTAGCAGTATTAGCGCTAATGCTGGAACTTCGCGTTGAGTAATAATCCCACGCTTTATTAGTGTTTTTTTGTACGTGACACACGGTTTAGGGTTAACATCACAATCGATCGCCTTATTTTCTTTAAGAAGACAGTCTGATGACCAGTGGAACCACTCGGGATGCTGAGTACACATTCTTCGATAGCAACGTGCATCCCTTGAAAAAAAGTCTAACTCACCATAATTCTCATGAATTATATGAGGCCGTGTACGATTTTCCTTTTGCATAAGGTACCCAAACCTAAGGATAATATATTTGTCTATAAAACTATCAAGCGTCCCAATAAAATGTGGATAACTGACAGAAGTAAACCTTGATGACAGTTCTGAGGCCTGACGTTTGATTTCACCACTTGCAACGTTTGTAAATGATAAGGCTGCAATTCCCCGATGAGATAATGGCCATGCATTAAGATATTTGAGTATCTTTTTTGCAACAATGAAAGTTTTTCCGCTTCCAGGAACAGCACATAGGACGACTTTGCCTTCGACATCCAAAAAATCTATTTGCTCTTTTGTTAGTTCAATCACATCACGCATCATGCGTTACAGAGTAAATTGCATTTCTGATATAGGCAGGGATAACAAAAGGCTTATCGATTTTAGGATCTTCTGCTTGCGGGTCCGCAATGATTGGTAATTCTTTCTGTAAACGACGAGCAAGATATTGAGCAATTTCACCTTTGCTTTTTGCGCGATCACGAATATAAAGCCAGATGCAAGCAGCCCTTTTCTCATTAGAATCCAATTCTGATATATATTTTCGTAATCCTGGTCCCGCTTTAGGTTGAGCTTGTGAAATGGCATCTATGATATACGGAATATTATCTGGTTCACAAGCTAGCTCATACTCAAAGGTTTTTTTGGCACCGAAAACATTAATGTGTGCAGGTTCGCATAACGAGCTAATAGTCTTGAAGCGCGCTGAACCGATTGTGGAATTTAGTTTTTCAACGACCTCAACCTAATCATCGGTGTCATAATCGAGATCTTTTCCGATGTAATTGTCCATATCGCCCTTATCAGTACATCTGTCATCATCAGTTATAATCGCCGCCCGAATTGTTTGCCGTTGAACATCATTTGCGTAACATAATAAATCAGCAAAGGGTTTAAATGACACACCATCCACATTAACAATTTCAACTGCGTATTTGTCCAGCGGGCGATCCATATATTTGGCGAATATTGGCAACAGAAGAGCTTCGCTTATACCTTCAACAAATACTATTCCTCGGGCAAAAAGCATCTGGGATTTTGTAACATCCAGATACCGCTCTATACTATCGCGATCAAATTCATCTAGATTACTCTCGGAAAATGACAAGCAGTTTATGCGGTGTTTATTTTCGTAAAGTAACACAACTTTATCGATTCCGATCCTTGACACAAGTGTTGGAGAATGTGAAGTATATATTACTTGGAGGCTGCTCTTATTCGCATTCTTATCAAAAAAGCTGTGAACAAGTTCCTGTAACTGGGGATGCAAATGGGCTTCTGGCTCTTCGACTAATAGAAGGCCAAACAAAGCGGACGACGAGTTTGTTTCCATATCACCAAGCACTGCGGACATAAAGAGTATGTTGTTATAGCCTAATCCGTTTTGGTAAAGGTCAAAAGAATTTTCTGAAAGTTCCTCCATCAAAGCTTCTGCCTCGGTAGGCATATCTTTTTTTAATGATTTCAACATCCAAATATCGAGGAATGTACCTGTGTCATCGTCTGTTGAATACTTGCTCCACTCATCCGTTGTGTATGCGTCTTTGAGCATCTGATAGTGCGGCGAACTTTTTACAAGATAGAACCAGCGAGGTTTTAGCCATGCACGCAAGGAACCAGCAATGGAATCAAACCGCGGTTCGACAAGACCAAGTTCAATTCGTTGTTTTAGTACATCTTGCTCGATAGTTGAAAGGTTATCATTTACTATTTCTCCAACACGAATCAATGGACTCTTTTTTAGTATTTCGCCGTTGGCTGCTCGAAACACAGCTGTGATATCTTCCTTTGCCTCATCAGTGTTGGTAATAGCACTAAGCAAAGAAGCTAATTTGCTGGAACGAGCCGGACGCATTTCTGTTTCAGCATCCCTCAAGGCACCTAAAAAAACCAGCTGAATTGCTTCAAAAGTATCAACTGATACTGTGTTGCCTTCAATTGGTCCGCCCCAAATAGTGTATCTTACCTTCTCCTTTCCTTCCGGAGTATTGACCGTGTAATACCGAATATGGAATTCCCCTTTAGTGGTATCCTCGGGATTCCAAATTTCAAAGAAATCCGCGGGCACCTCATCAAAGAAAACGCTTATGTTTGCCTCACTACTTCTTTGACCGGAGTAGTTTACATGAAAATCGGATATGCTGAAAAATATGTCTTTCTTATATGGCACTGTTGAAAAGGCTATTCGTAAGGCATCTATAATTGCTGTTTTTCCACAGTTGTTTTCACTGATTATTGCATTTACGCCCTTCTTGAAAAAAGCAATAATTCCTTCGGCATCAAAAGTTCTGAAATTTTTAATTTCTACTTTGGATATAAACATTTTATACACCCCTAATTAGTATCCACTGAATAACCTCACCTTTATGCCCACAGACAACCTGACAACGCAAA
>CAYGHY010000166.1:0-6801 GCA_964349435.1 uncultured Oscillospiraceae bacterium | reverse complement strand
TTATTCTTGCGTTTTCTTCTGTCTACGCTAAAATTTTAGGGAGTTCAGGTTATAAGATAAAACAGAACAAACGTTCAGATTATTTACTTGTATTGGTTGTTTACATACGATGATTGTTAAATCTTGACTTTGAAAAAAAATTAAGGAATAATAAGGACGTGGGACAACCGAAGTAATCATATATACAAACCGGGGAGTGTTACAAATGACAAAGGGAAAAAAACCCGAGGTTTACGGAAATGAAAGCATATCATCTCTGAAGGGAGCCGACAGAGTCAGGCAAAGACCGGGTGTCATTTTTGGTTCTGATGGCATAGAGGGCTGCCAGCATTCCTTTTTTGAAATCCTGTCCAATTCAATTGACGAGGCCAGAGAAGGCTACGGAGATAAAATTGAGGTAATCCGCCACACTGATCATTCTATTACCGTAAGGGACTATGGAAGAGGAATTCCATTGGACTACAATGTCAATGAAGACCGGTACAACTGGGAACTGGTTTTTTGTGAGCTCTATGCAGGCGGCAAGTATAAAAACAATTCAGGCGAAAATTATGAATTCAGTCTTGGCCTCAACGGCCTTGGCAGTTGCGCAACCCAGTACAGCTCTGAATTCATGGATGTTACCGTATTCAGAGACGGCTTCAGGTATGACCTGCGTTTTGAAAAGGGCGAAAACATCGGAGGGCTGATAAAGGAAAAGTGCAAATATAAGAGTACCGGTACTATGCAAAGATGGAAGCCGGATCTTGAAGTTTTTACGGAAATCGATATTCCAATCGAATATTTCATTACGACACTCAAGAAGCAGGCAGTGGTCAATGCCGGCTTGAGATTAGTGCTGCTGGATGAGGAATCGGGCAAAACTTATGAGTATCGTTATGAAAAAGGCATTATTGACTATATTAACGAAATAAGCGGGGAGAATGGCTTTACAGGAGTACAGTATTATGAAACTACCGTTAAGGGTAAAGACAGGGAGGACAAACCCGAATACAGGGTAAAAATGCAGATTGCCTATTGCTTCAACAATCAGTCCAATCTGCTGGAATACTATCATAATTCCAGCTATCTCGAGCATGGCGGTTCACCTGACAGGGCGGTCAAATCGGCTTTTGTCGGTGTGCTGGATAAATGTATCAAAAGTAAGGGTAAATACAACAAGGACGAGGCGAAAATCACATTTGCAGATATACAAGACAGCCTGGTGCTGGTTACCAGTTCCTTTTCAACGATTACCAGCTACGAAAATCAAACCAAGAAGTCTATTAACAACAAATTCATACAGGAGGCTATGACGGATTTTATTAAACAGCAGTTGGAGGTCTACCTGATAGAGAATAAACAGGAAAGCGACAGGATCATTGAGCAGATACTTGTCAACAAACGTAGCCGTGAGACCGCTGAGAAAACCAGGATAAACATAAAAAAGAAATTGAGCGGTACCATTGATATGTCCAACAGGGTTAAGAAATTTGTGGACTGCAGGACTAAGGACTTAAGCAGGAGAGAGCTTTATATAGTTGAGGGCGATTCTGCGCTGGGTTCCTGCAAGATGGGCAGGGACGCCGATTTTCAGGCTATTATGCCTGTCAGGGGTAAGATATTGAACTGCCTGAAGGCGGAGTACGACAGCATTTTCAAGAACGATATCATAGTGGATCTTTTGAAGGTATTAGGCTGTGGTGTTGAAATCAAATCCAGACATAACAAGGAACTCAGCACCTTCGACTTAGACAATCTCAGATGGGACAAGGTCATCATATGTACCGACGCCGATGTGGACGGTTTCCAGATTAGAACGCTGATTCTTGCCATGCTTTACAGGCTTGTGCCGACACTCATTCAGTCCGGCAAGGTCTATATCGCAGAGTCGCCTTTATTCGAGATAGCAAGCAAGGGCAAGACCTATTTTGCATACACGGAGAAGGAAAAGGCACAAATACTTGCGAAGCTGGCTGGAAGCAAGTGTACGCTTCAACGCTCCAAGGGGCTTGGTGAAAATGAGCCTGATATGATGTGGCTGACCACCATGAACCCCGAGACCAGGAGGTTGATTAAGATTGTACCGGACGGAATTGAAAAAACCGAGCTGATGTTTGATCTGTTGTTAGGCGACAATCTGCAAGGCAGGAAGGGCTTTATAGAGCAGAATGGCAGCAGGTACATGGGAATGATAGATGTAAGCTGAAAGCAGCAAGCTCCTGATGTAATACTGTAGAGCTTGAGTGAAGTAACTTGCAGCTCTGAAACCCTTCTTCATTAGTATATGTATATAGAAAGGCATTTTTATGACCGAGAAGAATTTGGTAACGCAGAAAATTGCAGATACATTGGAGCAGAATTACATGCCCTATGCGATGAGCGTCATTGTTTCAAGGGCGATCCCGGAGCTGGACGGCTTCAAGCCTTCCCACAGGAAGCTTTTGTATACCATGTACAGAATGGGGCTTCTGACGGGTAACAGGACCAAATCCGCCAATGTTGTAGGTCAGACGATGAAGCTGAATCCTCATGGCGATCAAGCAATATATGAAACGCTTGTCAGGCTGACAAGAGGCAATAGTGCGCTTCTCCACGCTTACATAGACTCCAAGGGCAATATGGGCAGACAGTATTCCAGAGATATGCGCTATGCGGCTGCCCGGTATACGGAGGTCAAGCTGGAAAAGCTCTGTGAGGAGTTGTTCCGTGATCTTGATAAGAATGCGGTGGATTTTGTTGACAACTATGATAACACTATGAAGGAACCCACACTATTTCCAGCTACCTTTCCCAGTGTGCTGGTTAACGCAAATCAAGGTATTGCGGTGGGAATGGCAAGCAACCTATGCAGCTTCAATCTTAAGGAAATATGTGACGCGGCGGCAGCGTTTATTACTGATGAAAACACTGATCTGCTGAAGCATATAAAAGCACCGGATTTTTCAACAGGCGGGCATCTGATTTATAATGAACGGGAAATCAGAGAGATATATGAAACAGGCAGAGGAAGTTTTAAGTTAAGGGCTAAATACAATTATGACAAGAGCAATAATTGCATAGAAATATTTGAGATTCCATACACTACAACCTCAGAGGCTATTATAGACGCTGTCATAGAAGTGGTGAAAAAAGGCAAGATTAAAGATATTGTAGATGTGCGGGACGAGACTGACTTGGATGGTCTGAGAATAACATTGGATATCAGGAAAAGCGCAGACCCCGATTCTATCATGAACAAGCTTTACATGCTGACCACACTTCAAGATTCGTTTAACTGCAATTTTAATATCCTTGTGGGTAGCAGCCCAAGAGTAATGGGGATAAAAACCATATTGAAGGAATGGACGAGCTTCAGAATGGGATGTATCAAGAGGCAGACATTGTTCGAGGTTGGCAGGAAAGAGGAAAAACTGCATTTGCTGCTGGGTTTGGGCAAAATATTGCTGGACATTGATAAAGCTATTGCCATCGTACGGGGTACGGAGCACGATTCACAGGTTGTGCCGAACCTGATGGCGGGCTTTGAAATAGATCAGGTGCAGGCTGAGTTTGTTGCGGAAATCAAGCTTAGGAACCTTAACCGAGAATACATTGTGGACAGGGTCGGAGAGGTGGAGACGCTGCAGAAGGAAATTGCCGACTTGAAGGATATCTGCGGCGATGAGCGCAGAGTAAAAAAGATCATCGTGAAACAGCTAAATGAAGTGGCAAAGAAATATGCACAGGCTAGAAAGACAGAAATCCTGCTGGATTCCCATGTGGAAGAAATAACAGAGGAGCATCTGATTGAGGACTACAATCTTAAGCTGTTCCTGACAGGACAGAACTACCTGAAGAAGATACCTCTGGTTTCCTTAAGAGCCAACCCCGAACACAAGTTAAAGGATGAGGATACGATTCTGCAGGAAATTGAGACGCACAACAAGGCCGAGCTTCTGCTGTTTTCTAATAAACAGTCTGTTTACAAGCTGCGTATTTATGAAATCATTGACTGCAAGGCAAGCGCTCTGGGCGAATACCTTTCAAATCTGCTGCAGCTCGATACCGGCGAAAAAATTGTTTACATGGTTGCGACAGACAATTACGCAGGCTGGATGCTATTCTCTTTTGAAAATGGGAAAAGCGCAAAGATTGAGGTTGAGAGCTATGCAACTAAGACAAACAGGAAGAAGCTAACGAATGCATATTCGGATAAATCACCATTGATTGATGTCAGGTTTCTTGAGACCGATATGGAGCTGGTAGCATACAGCAGCATAAGTAAGGTGCTCATTTTCAATACGGACAAAATCAGCCTCAAAT
This sequence comes from uncultured Oscillospiraceae bacterium, assembly GCA_964349435.1. Lineage (GTDB taxonomy): Bacteria > Bacillota > Clostridia > Acetivibrionales > DTU013 > CAYGHY01. Next base: position 2,517 of record CAYGHY010000166.1, on the reverse strand, counting down.
CTTCCCGTAATTCACAGGGCGTGCAGGTGCTCAAGGAGAAGAAAGGCAGCTATATGTGTTCTGTAAAGACCATTATAGAATCCGGCATAAAAAATCCCTCTTATTACAGAACGAGTTCCATACCGGCGGTAGGCCGTTATTTTAGAGAGGATGACACAGAAAACAGGCAGCTAGCCATTCGGTTTGATGAATAGCGGGTAAAAGGAGTAGAATTGTTTGGATATTATTAAGGAGCGGCTGTATAAAAAAGTGAAAATGGATAATTTCAAAAAACGAAAACTTGCGCTTTATATTATACTTGTTGCCGCTTTTCTGGGAGTATTGATCTCTCTGGCGGTCAGATTCGGCCCGTGGCTAACTGCGCTTGTCAGGGAACCGGAGAAACTGAGAGTCTATCTTAATTCATACGGCTGGAAGGGTATACTTGTGTTTATGGGCATACAAGTTCTGCAAGTAGTGGTGGCGGCAATTCCAGGAGAGTTTGTCCAACTGGCAGGAGGGTATATATACGGAACCTGGATGGGTACGGTTTATTCTTTGATGGGAATCGTGCTGGGTTCGGTATTGGTATTCTTTATAGCGCGTCTGCTTGGTTACCCATTGGTTAGGCTGCTTGTTTCTCCGGCATATCTGGGGAAGTTAGACTTCATGATAAATAGCAATAAATCTGAGATCGGGATGTTTATAATGTTCCTGATCCCGGGAATGCCAAAGGATGTCCTGACCTATATCGCAGGAATTACCCCGATCAAGCCGCTTAAGTTTTTTGCCGTTGTCACAATAGGCAGACTTCCGGCACTTCTGGCTTCATCATACATAGGCAGCAGCACACAAAAAGGCAATAGCGTTATTGTAATCGTACTCTCTGCGGCAGCATTGATATTGTTCGCAGCGGGTGTGTTGCTGAAGGATAAGATCATCAACTGGGTTCATAAAATGTCTTAAACTATTACTGCAGCGAAATATAAATTTATGTAAAAAATTCTTCATAAAGTGCGCACACGGCCTTGTCGCTTTCATGCGCCCTGACACCGAACATCATACTTACCTCTGACGGACCCTGATTTATCATTTCCAGATTGATACCTGCCCTTGCGAGCGAGGCGGCAGCTCTTGCAGTGATGCCAAGGGTGTTTCGCATTCCTTCTCCTACCATCATGACCAGTGCAATATCCTTATCCACTGAGATATCATCAACTGCAAGTTCGTTTTTTATTCGTTCCATTATACGTTTTTCCTTTTGTTCGTCCAGCATATGCTGCTTTAAGATGATAGACATATTGTCTATGCCTGAAGGCATGTGTTCAAAGGAAATGTTTTCCTCCTCCAGTATTTGCAGCACCTTGCGGCCAAAGCCTACTTCCCGGTTCATTAAATATTTACTGATATAGATGAAGCAGAATCCGGAATCGCTGGCGATACCTACTACCGGGGCGGTTATGCTATGACGTTCCCTGGTGATGGTTGTGCCGGGTGCGTCGGGGTTATTCGTGTTTTTTATCTTTACCGGAATACCTTTTTGAAATACAGGAACAAGAGCTTCTTCCTGGAACACACTGAAGCCTGCGTAGGATAGCTCGCGCATTTCCCTGTAGGTCAGTTCATGAATAGGTTTGGGAGATTTGATCAGACGGGGATGCACCGAGAAAACGTTGTCTACGTCGGTAAAATTTTCATACAGGTCTGCATTGACTGCTGCGGACAGGATCGAGCCTGTTATGTCCGATCCGCCTCTTGGCAGCGTGACCACTTCTCCCGCCTGCGAATAGCCGAAAAACCCAGGGAAAACAATAATTCCTGAAAGCATGGAAAGGTTTTTCAGGTTTTCATAGGATTGCGGTAATACTTGAGCGTTTCCGAATTCGTCACTCAGCAGTAGTCCGGCGTCACCGGGATTAACATAGTGTGCTTCTACCCCAATTTCTTGCAGGTATGCGGCTACCAGCTTGGCGCAATTATCTTCGCCGGCTGCTTTCAAGCTGTCTATATACCTTCCGCTATTGCTTTTATCACCGTTTACACGGGCTTTGAGATCGTCGGCAATAGTTTGAGTTATTTTATCGGTTACACCAAGCTCGGCGGCGATATCTGCATATCTTGACACCACAGCTTGCAATTCGTTGTCGGCGAAGCCTTTTTTCAGACCTGCTTCCGCACAGGCAATCAGCATGTCGGTAACTTTTGAATCTTCCTTGAAACGCTTTCCAGGCGCAGATACAACCACTAGTTTGCGATCAGGATCGGATGTAATGATGGAACAGACCTTTTTTATCTGATCGGCGGATGCCAGTGAGGTTCCTCCAAATTTTGCAACTTTCATTCATGCAACCTCCAGATTTATAATTCATTATATTATTACACTTGAGAAATGGGTATGTCAATGAAAAATTTGGGGTGTGCAGCTGTTTTTGATTACACAATACTGGGCGGTGGTAATGAAAACTATTACCGTTTTTATACGAACGTTTGTTTGAACTATGAATAGTTTATGCTATAATTAAGAGCGGAGACGCTTTG
>CAYGHY010000165.1:0-6878 GCA_964349435.1 uncultured Oscillospiraceae bacterium | reverse complement strand
TAATAATATTTTGCATGGTTTGAAAACAGCAAAAATGAATTATAAAATAGCACTGCAAACAAGCTCGTCATTTGTTACACAAGTCATGACAGACCTTCTTACAGAACTGGGGTGTGAAGTTAGAACCGATGGTGATGAATTGATAGGCACTAAAGACAGCGCGGTAAAAAATGCACAAGAAAGCCTGATTAACAGTAAGACATTTAAATATACAGAATTTCCGGGGATCAGGAATTTCTGCAATAATGTAAAGCATAATAGATTGGACCTTGGTGTATACATTGAGGATTCCTGTGAAAAAATGCTGCTGGTTGATGCCAAAGGAAGACTCGTGACAGAAGATATTTTTATTGCGCTGATTTCTTTGGTGCTGTTTAAGACCATAAAGGGCGGAACCGTAGTAGTTCCATTATCTGCAAGCCAGGTGGTGGAAAAAATAGCAGATGAATACCAGGGTAGTGTGGTCAGGACAAAAACATCAGCCAGTGATATTATGGGGCGACTTTTGGGAAAGGATGCTAAAGAAGAACTGCTTGAACAATTCACCATGCATTTTGATTCCATTGCGGGTCTTGTAAAATTGTTGGATTTTATGTCTGCCAATCATCTTAGCCTGTCAGCGCTTGTAGATATGATTCCGGAAATTCACATGCACAGACAGGAAGTTGAATGCAATTGGAATTCGAAGGGAAAAGTGATACGCAAACTGATTCAGGAACACATCGGAGGTAAAGTGGAAACACTGGAAGGGGTTAAGATACACAGTGACAGAGGATGGGTGCTTGTGCTGCCGGATGCGGAAAAGCCTGTATGCAGCGTTATAGGTGAGAGTATAAATGCAGAGTTTGCAGAGGAATTGACAAATATTTATGTTAGGAAGGTAAGGGATATTAGCCGGAGCTGAATGAAAAATTAGTCACTGAAACTTAAGTGGACAGTTACTGATATTCTCCATTTAAATGGATTAAGCACGAGATGTAAAAATGTGGTGCAGCGAAAAACTTTATCTACAATATTTCGCCTATGGAATCATAGGTCTCTTCAGGCTCCAATTCAAAATAAACGTCAATATACATTAACTTAGCCGTGGTGTCAGAGGCAGATCCGTCGGATTGTTCACTGAAAGCTGCCCTGAATTCGAACTCCGGCTCTTTTACTCTGTCTCTTGCAGTTTCATCATATGGTGTGCCGAAGGCTTTGAATACTCCGTAATCACCTAATCGGCCGGCAAATATTTCAAATTCATTATGAAATTGAACTTCAAGGTTTGGTATAATTCCTTTCTTCATGGCTTCCGCCACCTCACGCACCTCTCCTGTTTGAAATCTCATTTCTTTGAACATTTTTGCTACCTCCAAAGACTTATATACACATTTTACTTGAAATAAAGCAATTTTAAAAGTAAAATTAAAATAAGTAAATGCGTAGTATGGATTTGGAGATTGTATGAAAAAAACCGAAAACCAGTACATATTTTTAATCGTTTTTCTGATTTTCGGTATTGTGGTCGCAGTGCAGTTGAAAAGCACTCTGTATGCAAAAAGGCTGACAGTCTCGAACTCCCTCAGTGTAGAAAAGCTGAGGGAACAGTTGGCACAAGAGCAAAAGGAAACAGATGCACTGAAGATTGCAATTGACGAAAATCTGGTTATGAAGAACGATATCATAAAAGATTATATAGAAAAGCAGAATGATGTACAGTTGGCTGACGATTGGATTAAGATTAAGCTGAGTGCAGGTTTGGTTGACGTGAAAGGTCCCGGTATAACAATAATGCTTGACGATGCACCTGCCAGACAGCCTGATACCCCGGTTAACTGGCAGATTATTCACGATCAGGATATAAAAATTATTTTGAACGATCTCAAAAAGGCGGGCGCACAAGCTATTTCAATAAATGGAGAGCGGGTAGTTCCTATGAGTGAACAGTTATGTGCAGGACCTACTATAATGATTAACGACAACAGGTATCCCGTGCCGTATATCATAGAAGCAATCGGTGTCCCCGATATGCTCTATGAGATTATTAGTACAAGCAGCAGAATAGCTGAAATGACAGCCTTCAACATTCGTATTGAGATAACAAAATCCAAAGAGCTTACACTGGCTAAGTATAGCGGCACTGACAATCTTGATGAGTATATAACTGGACTGGAGGTAGCAAAGGAATGAATATATTCAGGAAAATAGCTATGACAATAGTTTGCATACTGTTGGGAATCATGCTGGCGCTGCAGTTTAAAAGCATTAATGCGAATCAGAGCATGGCAAGCTTTGAAAACAAGAGAATGGATGAATTAAAGACGGAACTCATCAAACTACAGGCTCAAAAGAACTCTTTACAGGAAAGGCTCAGCGAACTTGAAGAGGAAAATCAAACTTATGCAAAGGTAAAAGCTGGTGATAGTGAAGCAGCACAACAAATACAGGACGATCTGAACAAAGCCAGAATTTTTGCAGGACTTGAGACTGTCAATGGAAAGGGAATTATTGTAACTCTTGATAACAATTCTTTTATTCATGTTTTTGATTATGATATCCTCAATGTTGTCAATGAACTCAGGGCTGCCGGCGCTCAGGCTATTTCGGTCAACGACGAGAGAATTGTGGCGATGAGCGAGATCAGGGAAGCGGGACAATACATCATGATAAACGGTAAACCGTATAAGGCCCCTTTTACAATCAAAGCTATTGCCGACCCTGATGATCTCGAACGCAGCCTTACATTGTTGGGAGGAGTGGTGGAAGGACTGGAGGATGCCCAGTTGAAGGTAGGCATAAAAAAGTCCGATAAAGTTGATATCGAAAAATTCGTTGGTGACACTACTACTATAAAAATCGATCTTTTGACACCTGTTTATTAATAAAATTCATTTCCGAAGTAAATGGTATATTTTCTATCTATCATAATATGAATATAAAGTAGGCACAGATACAGCCTAGACTTGAGATACCAACGATATGTTGATATGAGATCCGGGTTTTTTTCAAGCATGAGAATTCTATGAAATTCTTATGCTGGGGTTTGGAAAAGGGAATCCCCGTTCCCGATTTAAGGTGGGGTTTTATCATGCAATTAAAATTTCACTATACAGCGGTTGTTGCTGTAATATTTATAATGTTTGCAGTACTATCAGGCTGCGCGGCCGGATCAGCGTATAACCCTGATCTCAGCGATTTAGGAGGCGTTTACAACATTCAGGAAACTGATATGGAGCTTAAAACTGAAATCAGCGGCAGGCTCTCGGAAGGAAATATAAAGTTTATCAGCTGGGAAGAAGAGGATATAGAAACAAAAAAACAGGCAGAAAGTGATACGGGCAAAACACATACCGCCATTGATGGTGTTTTAAGCAACAAATTGCTGAGATGGGGTATTTCCAGAAGGGAGAATAATCAGACTCCTGCGGCTGATCCTGGTGCACCTCAGCTTCTGGAGAAGTATGGCGGTGCGTATGTTGGCGATACATCAAAAAGAGTCATATACCTAACCTTTGACGAGGGCTATGAAAACGGCTATACTTCCATGATACTTGATACCCTGAGGGATAACAACGCCGAGGCGGTTTTCTTCATCACCGGGCCTTACCTGAAAGGGCAGCAGGAGCTGGTGAGAAGAATGGTTGAAGAAGGTCATATTGTTGGCAATCACACCATACACCACCCTAGCCTGCCTGTAATGGAAGACAGTCAGCTGGAAGAAGAGGTATTAGGCTTGGACAGGGCATTTCAGGAGAAATTTGGGAAGAATATGGTATTTTTAAGGCCTCCTAAAGGTGAATACAGTGAACGGACCCTTGCATTAACTCAGAAACTGGGATATTGCAATCTTTTCTGGAGTTTTGCATATGATGACTGGCATCGTAATATCATTCGAGGACCTGAATATACACGTAATATCGTTATGCGCAACTTGCATAACGGTGCAGTGCTGTTGCTCCATGCTGTTTCCAAAGATAATGCTGAGGCACTTGACAGTATTATCAAAGGCGCCATGCAAGCGGGCTATATTATTGGTGATCCACTCGACCTGCTGCCGCAGAAAAAGGCAAGGGAATAGGCATATGGCAAGGAAATCTATAAAAGAAAAACAAGAGCATACAAACCATAAAAAGGGATTGAAAGAAAAGTTTACAGAAATGCTTGAACTGCCAAAGGAATTGATTCTCGATTTCCCAAAACTTACTATTGTCGGTAATGGAGATATGATGATAGAAAATTATAAGGGAGTCATGGAATACAACAGTACACGAGTCAGAGTAAATACAGGACTCGGTGTGATTAAAATAACCGGAACTGGATTACAGATAAGGGAAGTCACATCAGAGGATATCATCCTATCAGGTGAGATACACGCTCTTGAATTCATTACAGGTCATTCCTGAAAGGAATCTGACTAAAATGCAATTTCGCGAGACGAAATATGTTATAGAAGTGGGGTTCGATGCCCCCGAGATTTTTATAAAGCGGGGTGAGGCTCTTGTTGCTGCTCAGATTGTGGAATTATCTTCGGGGATATGTTATTATTATAGTCGAAGGATATTTCTTAGAAAAATTTATAAATATATGTACTCGAAGGCAAATTCTGCTTTGGGATATAAGGATGCAAAAAGAGCAATTGGTTACTATTAAGCTGAGCATTAACGGCTTTAAACTTATTCGACCGATTGCCAAAAAAACAAGATGCAGGGTAAAATTACTGAGAAAAGTCGGTTTGCCGTTTGTTTTTAACAGATATCGCAGACGTAAGGCGTTTTATGCAGGAGCTATCTTGTTTGTCGTATTGATTTATACTATGACCTCCTTTGTTTGGAGTGTAGAGATATCGGGCAATAAAAGGCTTCAGACAAGCAAATTGGAAAATGCTCTTGCACAGTGCGGCATCAGAGCGGGGGCACTTAAGTATCGTATCAACACAGACAGTGCTGTGACAACCATCATGCTTAACATGAAAGAGATCTCCTGGATTAGTATTGTCGTCAGGGGTACAAAGGTTAGGGTGGATCTGAGAGAAAGAATTGAGGTTCCGGCGATAATTCCGAAAAATGTGCCCTGTGATATTGTAGCACTGAAGGATGGTTTGATAAAACAGGTGATCGCAACAGAAGGAGTTGAAGCGGTGGGTGAGGGTGATACTGTCAAAAAAGGACAGCTGCTGATATCCGGAAAAATTCCGATGAAAGGCGAGAATAACAAATTTAGGCTGGTACATGCTATGGGAACAGTTGCCGCAAGAACTTGGTATGAGGAACAGACTCCTGTTAAGCTGACTGTGGTAGAAAGACTAAGAACGGGTAGGGTTATTAAGGATCGTGCATTAATGCTGTTTTCATGGAAAGTGGATATATTAAATAAGAAAAACAAGTTTAAGGAATATGCGTCAGTAGAGACGAGGAAAAAACTTTCCATCGGGAATGATCTAGTGTTCCCGGTAGAATTGGTGACTGTCAGTTATTACGAGGAGAAACTTGTTACAGCCTACGTTAATGAAAAGGATGCAAAAGAGGCAGCAGTTGAAAATGCCTTTGAAAAAGCGAAGGAACAATTACTTGAGGGGGCAACGGTAATAAAGAAAAATGTTAAATTCATTGATGATGAAGACACAGGGCGGCTTATGGCGAAGGTTACTCTGGAATGTGTTGAAGATATCGGTACGTCCAAACAGATTGGAGGAAATTGATTGGACAACATAACTGTAAAGACAATTGCATTTGACAAGATAGAGCAGGCGATTAATTTGTTTGGAAATTTCGATGAAAATGCAATAATTATTGAAGATGGACTGGATGTGAAGTTGATTTCAAGGGATGATGAGATCAAGCTGACAGGAAACAAAGAAAATATTGAAAAGGCTTCGGTAGTAATCGAAAGGCTTATTTCCTTCGCAGCGCAGGGCGATACCATAACTAAGCAGAATGTAAGCTACCTGGTGGATTTGGCGTCTGAAGGCCGGTTTGACAAAGTGAGAGAATATCCTGGGGACTACATTTGCCTGACTGCACGGGGAAAGCAGATAAAGTCCAAGACTTACGGCCAAAAAAGGTATGTTAATGCCATAAAGGACAATACTGTAGTTTTTGGCATCGGACCAGCCGGTACGGGAAAGACATTCCTTGCAGTTGCAATGGCTGCTACTGCTTTTAAGGACAAGCAGGTTAACAGAATTATTCTGACGCGCCCTGCCGTTGAAGCGGGTGAAAAGCTTGGCTTCCTTCCCGGTGACATGCAGAACAAGGTAGATCCTTATCTGAGGCCTCTTTACGATGCGCTTTATGAGATTATGGGCATTGAAACATACCAGAAGTATCTTGAAAAGGGAATGATTGAAATTGCACCGCTGGCTTATATGCGCGGCCGAACCCTGGATGACTCATTCATCATTCTTGATGAAGCACAGAATACTACACCGGAGCAAATGAAAATGTTTCTCACGAGGATAGGTATTGGGTCAAAGGTGGTTGTTACCGGCGACATAACTCAGATAGACCTTCCTGGAGACAAGAAATCAGGATTGAAGGAAGTCACAAAAATATTGAAAAATATTGACGGATTAGAATTTGTATATTTGACAGAAAAAGATGTTGTCAGACATGAACTGGTGCAAAAAATTATAATGGCATACGAAAAATTCGGCACATAAAACTGAAATGCATGTATATTATACATGATCGGGGGCTGAAGCTTTGCAGGTTAATAAAAAGAAAATTAATTTTAGACATTTAAAAAGCTACTTAAAAAATAAAACCATTCAGCGAGTTCTCATAGGTCTGGTTACAATTCTTATTGCATATCTGATATTGGAAAAAGGTGCAATCCCAAAGAAATACAAGCTGAGTCTTGGCGAAAGATCGAATTATGATATTACTGCTCCACGGGAC
>CAYGHY010000164.1:5298-6888 GCA_964349435.1 uncultured Oscillospiraceae bacterium | reverse complement strand
AGGTATTCGTCCATTTCCTCGACTGTGGCGAAGGGTCTGTTGCAATGCTTTATAATATTGGCGTGACCAAAATGCTGGTCAGCGGTAAAATAAATCAGATTAAATCACCACTCTTTCACAATAAGCAAATCATTTTTTCAGCACATACACCGTATTTTTACCTTGGCCGACAATCTCAAGAAGTTGTTTATTCACCATGCTTTTGAGAATTCTGCCCGACATGGTTTGAGAAATATTGAGTTCTGATTCAACATCTTTCCGTTTAAGTCTGCCCAGCCGGACTGCAAGCTCAATAATTCGCTTTTCATCCAAAGTCGGACCGACGTCCTGTACCTGTTCATTTTGATTGGGAAGGGTAATTTTGAAAGCGTTGTCTGTAACCTCAATCTCCGGTTGAACGGCAAAGCCTTTATAGTTATTCATAATCTTCGGTACGCCTGTGCCATAGGCTTCAATAAGCGTCAGGCGATAAAAGATATTGGCAAGCCGCTCATTACGTGTTGCAGATACGCCAAGCATAATATCTGAAAGATTGATTCCTTTGACCAATCCGCCTACCGATATAAATTCTATCCGGTCATCAAAGATGCTGATGAGGGTACTCGCGCTGTAGGCATAGTCTCTGTGCACTAAAACATTAAGCAGCGCTTCTCTTAAAGCCTCTTCGGGATAATCCTTTTTATCATTGCGATACAGTCCTGTAAACTCCGCCCGAACCCTGTTATACTGCGAGATATAGGCAAAGGCATCGTTAAGCTGCTTTAATAGCGAACCTGTGAATTCCCGGCGGTCTTTGAAAACCGCTTTTTCCTTGCCTTCGAATACAGCAGCTTTTATTGAATGGGCACACTGATCGGAGAGCAACAGGTCAAGATTAGTATAAATACCATCCTCATTGACAAGATGCAATGCTTTCAAGTGATTTGCGCCAAAGGGCACGCTTCGGATTTTGAATTCCTGAACTGCCGCATCAAAGGTCAATTCCTGATTCAGTGAACGCATTTCCTCATAGCTGTCCCCGTCCGTCTCCATAATCATACGGCGGATAGAGCTTTCGGTTGCGGGGACAGACGAAGCACCCTGACGTACAAAAACTCCTTCGGGACGCAAGCCTTTACTATGCAGATAATATGGACATTCTGTTCCTTTCTGCACAGTAACTTTTATAATATCTTTGCCTTTTTCTTTTTCCTGCGTATAAGATACAAACATGGTTACATCCGGCTTGATTGCATCTCGGATCATATTGGACAGCCTCAGCATTTCATCTCCGACGTCTTTTACGCCGACTACTGTACCGTCATCATCAATTCCGATATAGATAGTACCGCCTTCAGAATTTGCAAAAGCGATTACTGTTTTGCGAATATCATCAACCACCTGACGTTTCAATTCAAGGGTTGAACTCTCTGAAAACTGCATAATAAGCACCTCCTTGGTTATTCTAACACAAATTCTAACACATTCTAACCGTTCTTGTCAAAGAAACGTGTTAGAATAATTCCGACAGTCTTCGACAATGGCCGATGTTAACACTATACTCACTACAAATCGTTACAATCGTAATTATATAACGATTCCATAACGATT
>CAYGHY010000164.1:0-5198 GCA_964349435.1 uncultured Oscillospiraceae bacterium | reverse complement strand
ATAACGATTCCATAACGATTGAAACTATTCCTCAGAAATATCAGGGGTTACAGCCGATTTCAATCGTCAGGATTCAAATAAAATATTATCGATTCGTTTCGATTACTATTTAAAATGATTCGCTGACATCAAGCCTTCCGCTGTGATATAATTCCTTAAGGGGTGGTAGATGATGGATAAAGGAAGGCAACTGAATTTAGACGATGAGCTTGATATAGCCATTACGGAAGTCGAAGCCGAGTATACTTCCGAAAATCAATTTATAGAAGCAAGAGAGGCTCTATCGCAATTAAAGAGTAAGCATTTTGGCAAAAATATCGAAGCCATGCGCACCCTGCAGAAGGATATGAGCGGCGAGTTTGAAAAAGCAGGGCTTAACAGCGAGGAAGATATACAAAAGTTAGCTCGTGAAGTGCGGGCAGAAATAGAGAACCCAAATGCGGAAAAGCAGGTTGACTGAAAATGCTAACACCTTTCTAACAAATATCCGGAAAATATTTTTTTGTTAGCATTTTCCTCGAAGCCTCCTGACACAAGCATAACAGCCATAAAACCCGCACTGTTGGGCCATTTTCACCGCTCCCAGCGACACTAAAAAACAACGACAGGATATTGGCGGACACTCAGGGATACCGACTCGAAATCAGTTTGACGGCAACGTCACGTGGGTTCGAATCCCACTCTCTCCGCCATTTTTGGGCTTTTGAGGCTCCTGAAGAAGGGTCTGTCAACCCACAGGCCCTTAGCCTTAACAACCAATATTCTTCGTGTTTTAACGAAGCGGATAAGGAGGGACATACATGCTCTTAACAATCACATACCGGGGAGAACAGGCAACTGATCTTGGTTTCTTGCTACATAAAAATCCTGCGCGTACTCAGGTGTTTGATATGAGTTTCGGGCATGCATATGTTTTCTATCCGAAAGCTGCGGACACAGAATGTACGGCAGCGCTTCTCATAGATTTAAATCCTGTAGATTTGGCTCGCGGAAAAGTTGGCTCAACTGAAGGCGGTCTGTTTGACTATATCAATGACCGTCCCTATGTTGCTTCGTCATTTATGAGTACAGCACTATCAAAAGTGTATTCTACCGCTATGGGCGGGCGCTGTGATAAGCGACCGGAACTTGCAGCTGCGGCACTCGATTTGGAAGCTCAGATAACCATGCTTCCCTGCCGTGGAGAAACGGAACTTGTACATCGTATATTCGAACCGCTGGGGTACTCAGTAACTTTTGAAAGTTTTTCTCTGGATGAGAAATTCCCCGAATGGGGCGAAAGCGACTATGTCAATCTCACTATCCGCAGTAAGGTTAAACTTTGTGATTTACTCAATCATTTATATGTTCTCATCCCCGTCTTCGATAAGCAAAAACATTATTGGATGACAAACGACGAGGTAGAGAAGCTCATACGTCATGGTGAGGGCTGGCTTTCAGCACACCCTGAAATGAAATTTATAACCAAGCGCTATTTCAACAGAAAGAAGGGTCTCGCCAACCAAGCTATTGAACGTTTGCTGGATACCGATGAGATAGAGAGCGCTGTCGAGGATGCTCCAATCGAAAGTGAGGGCGCACCTTTAGAAACCGATACCAGTATCCCAGAGGTCAAAGAGAAAAGAATACCGCTCAATGACCAACGACTTGATGCCGTTGTCCAAGCCGTGAGGAACTGCGGTGCAAAGACCGTTGCAGATCTGGGATGCGGAGAAGGCCGTCTGCTTTCAAGACTGATTAATGAAAATCTAATTACAAAACTCTTTGGGCTTGATGTGTCTATTTATGCGTTGGAACGTGCAAAGGACAGATTGCATCTTGACCGTATTGCGGAATATAAACGTGATAAGGTTACCCTGCTTCAGGGTTCGCTGACATATCGTGATAAGCGCATTGAAGGGTTTGACGCCATCTGCGTGGTGGAGGTCATGGAACATATGGACAAAGACCGCCTGCCCGCTTTTGAAAGAGTAGTATTTGAATTCGCTGTGCCCCGCACGGTGATTTTAACTACCCCCAATGAAGAATATAACAAAAATTACGAGCGAATGAGTGCGGAAAGCATGCGCCATCATGACCACAGATTCGAGTGGACAAGAGCTGAATTCCGCACATGGGCTGAAAGTGTATGTCAGCGCTTTGGCTATTCAGTTGCCTACTCCGATATAGGAGAGATAGACGAAACCGCAGATGCTCCGACACAGATGGGGGTGTTTACAAAATGCGAATAGAACTACCTGATTTCTGCCTTGTGGCGCTTGTCGGCGGTACTTCCAGCGGAAAATCCACCTTTGCTGCCAAACATTTTAAGAGCACAGAAGTATTGTCTTCGGACTTTTTCCGTGGTCTGATAGCCGATGATGAAAATGCCCAGGATGCATCTTCCGCTGCATTTGATGCTCTCTACTATGTGGCTCGCAAACGCCTTGAAACAATGCGCCTGACCGTTATTGATGCTACAAATGTGCAACCTGCCTCCCGCCGTCAGGTAATTGATTTGGCCAAAGAGCAAAACTGCCATTCTATGGCCATTGTTTTCAACATGCCAGAGCGTATCTGCAGAGAACGAAATGCCCTGCGCCCCGAGAGGCAGCTACCGGACAGGGTAATCCAACGTCACTGCAATGACCTGCGGCGCTCTCTGAGGGGCTTGAAAAAAGAAGGGTTTCGCTATGTATATATTCTGAACAGCCCCGAAGAAGTGGAAGATGTTGAGCTTGTCAGGGTTCCTTTGTGGAACGATAAAAAGACTGATCACGGGCCTTTTGATATCATCGGGGATATCCATGGCTGTTATGATGAGATCTTTAAGTTGCTGACAACTCTCGGTTATGTCAAAAATGCCGAGGGCGTCATGGCGCATCCCGAAGAACGCCGCGCCGTTTTTCTTGGGGATCTGTGTGATCGTGGTCCAAAGAATGTTGCCGTGCTGCGCTTGGTCATGGATATGGTGCAGAAAGGCAATGCGCTCTGTGTCCCCGGTAATCACGATGTAAAGCTGTCACGAAAACTCAGCGGACGTGATGTTCAGCTTACGCATGGCCTTCAGAATACAGTAGACGAACTGGCACTGGAAAGCAATGAATTTCGTTCAGATGTAGCAAAATTTCTTGACGGCCTTATCAGCCACTATGTGCTTGACGATGGAAAACTTGTTGTCGCACATGCCGGAGTAAAGGAACATTTTCAGGGTCGTGGCTCCATGCGTGTAAGAGATTTCTGCTTGTATGGAGAAACAACTGGCGAAACAGATGAATACGGTTTACCGGTACGTCTCGACTGGACGAATGAGTACCGTGGCCGTGCCATGGTTGTTTATGGACACGTTCCCCAGGTAGAACCTGCTATTCTGAATAATACCTATTGCCTTGATACAGGCTGTGTGTTTGGAGGAAAGCTGACTGCCCTGCGTTACCCTGAACGTGAGATCGTCACCGTCAAAGCGAAGGCAGTATACTATGAACCTCTGAAACCATTGAACCCTGAGATGAAATCCTATGACGATATGCTAACTATAGATGATGTCTCTGGAAAACTTCACTTGCAAACCCGACTGACGCCGGTTATTGATGTACGTGAGGATAATTCTGCTGCCGCACTGGAAGTTATGAGCCGATTTGCAGCTGATCCCCACTGGCTTATCTATTTACCGCCTACCATGTCCCCGTGTGAAACCAGTAAACTTCCTGACTTTCTGGAATACCCGACAGAGGCTTTTGCTTATTACCGGGACAAGGGTATTGAAAAGGTGGTCTGCGAGAAGAAGCACATGGGTTCACGCTCAGTGATAACGCTTTGTCGTGATGCCGAAACAGCAAGGCGCAGGTTCGGGGTCACGGATAATAGCCGAGGCATTGTTTATACCCGTACCGGACGGCATTTTTTTGATGATAAAGCTATTGAAAATGCCATTCTCGATCGACTTGATGAAGCATTGACAAAGAGCGGGTTCTGGGATGATTTTCAGACCGACTGGGTGTGCCTCGATACCGAATTGATGCCGTGGTCTGCCAAGGCACAGGCATTACTGCAAAAACAGTATGCTCCTGTCGGATGCGCCGGACGAATCTCACTCCAAACCGCCGTTGAAGCGTTGGAAGAAGTCTGTAAGCGTAAAAATCTCGCTTATGAAGTTTCGGAAAACACGTCAGGTCAGAATGTTAATATGTCCGAAGTGCTGGAAACGTTCAAAGAACGGCAATCATGTGTTAACAGATATATTGATGCTTACCGCGAATACTGCTGGTCAGTAGCAGGCGTTGAGGATTTAAAAATCGCTCCGTTTCATATTCTTGCTACTGAGGGTTCAGTACATGGAGACAATGATCATGTCTGGCACATGGAGACCATCAGAAAGTATATCACCGGATCAGACGGCTTGTTTATGCCGACCGAATATCTTTTGGTTGATGTGACCGATGACGATAGTGTGCAGCGTGGCATTGATTGGTGGCTTGAACTCACTGGCTCCGGTGGCGAGGGTATGGTAGTAAAACCATATATGTTTATCTCACAAAAGGGTACAGAACTCCTGCAACCTGCGGTTAAATGCCGTGGCCATGAATACCTGCGTATCATCTACAGTCCGGAATATACTTTGCCCGAACACATGAAGCGCTTGAAAAAACGTGGCTTAAACCGCAAACGTCAGTTAGCTCTGCGTGAATTTTCTCTTGGCATGGAGTCCCTTGAGCGTTTTGTTGCAAAAGAACCACTGTATAGAGTGCATGAATGTGTTTTCGCAGTTCTGGCCTTTGAAAGTGAGCCGGTAGATCCGAGGCTCTGAGGATTAAATATGCGTGACATCATCATTGAAAAACTGAATGAGGTTGTTAATGCAACGCATTATTTCACAACAGGCGAGCTGTACAGTTTTCTTCAACAAATGAAGTATTGCTATGAAGTCCTTGATGGTGTTGCTACACTGGATAATACAGAACGAGAGCTTGACCTTAAATGTACCTTTAACAAAAAAGGACATGTTTTGATTGAAGGTCATTTTCAGAAAGATCCAAGTATTAATAATAAATTGACCTTCGAACTGCGGTCAGACCAAACACAAGCAGCCGCCACTATTTCATCTCTAAAAGCAGTTGCCGAGATATTTGGTGACAATAAAGGCGTAAGAAAGGTCAAATAAATTTACAGCGACATGGACCCAAAAACCATGCCGCTTTTTTGTTCTCTGTCCATAAAAG
>CAYGHY010000163.1:1742-6895 GCA_964349435.1 uncultured Oscillospiraceae bacterium | reverse complement strand
GCTTCGCTCATGACTTAAAACCAAAGCGAATTTATCTTGTTCGCTATGGAACCCTGCTGTCAGATATATTTAATGTTGTCCTCATATGAAAGTGCCTTTATAATTCTGTCTCTTTCCACCTTTGCATAAATCAATGGCTTAGGCTCAGGCTTTACGTCCGATACCGCAACAGCGGAGAGGAAATGCTCCTGTGCACCTTTTACAAGTGCTTCATCTGATGTGTGGAGTAATGCTATTGTGTCCCCTTTATATACTATATCGCCTGTTTTTTTCTTTAGCAAAATGCCTGCAAGATAATCTATTGAACTATCCTTTGTTTCTCTGCCTGCGCCAAGCATTACAGACGCAGTGCCTATGGCTTCGGTATCCATCCTTGATATGTAGCCGCCGAATGGCGACTTAATCTCGCGGATAACCGACGCGCTTAAAAATCGTGATGTATCTCTTATCACGCTCGTATCTCCGCCTTGTGCTTCAACCATCCCGCAGAACTTTTCAAAAGCGGTTCCGTTGGCAATTGATGCTTTCACCTGTCTTAAGCACTGTTCAAAACTGCCTTTCCCTGCCAGCTCTAATAAGTTGGCGGCAAGTTCTGTACAACACTCTGTAAAATCCTTCGGACCCTTACCCTTCAGAGTATCAACAGCCTCAATGACCTCAAGGGTATTGCCCACCGCAAATCCAAGAGGAATGTCCATGTTCGTGACAAGCGCGGCACATTTTCTGTTTGCGCCCCAACCTATATCAACCATTACCCTCGCCAGATTTATGGATTCATCTACGGATTTCATAAAAGCTCCGCTGCCCGTTTTTACATCGAGCAATATGCAGTCTGCTCCGGCGGCCAGCTTTTTGCTCATTATACTTGATGCTATAAGTGGCACGCAGTCAACAGTAGCTGTTACATCCCGCAAAGCATACATTTTTTTGTCGGCCGGTGCGAGATTGCCCGTCTGCCCAACTATACAAAGTCCTATCCTTCCAACAATTTTGATAAAGTCTTCTCTCGGAACGGCAGCATTAAATCCCGGAATCGATTCAAGCTTATCTATCGTCCCCCCCGTATGCCCAAGCCCTCTGCCGGACATTTTGGCAACACGGGCGCCACACGCAGCTGCAACAGGTGCTACAACAAGAGTGGTCTTGTCACCTACGCCTCCCGTGCTGTGCTTATCAACTTTTATACCTTCAATCTCCGAAAGGTCAATGGTATCACCCGAGTGCGCCATGCACTCTGTCAGAGCTACCGTCTCCCCGCTTGTCATGCCTTTAAAGAAGATCGCCATCAAAAGCGCAGACATCTGATAATCCGGTATTTCACCGCTTACAAAACCCTTTATAGCAAACTCAAGCTCATTGGCTGTGAGCTCGAGTCCATATTTTTTTTTAGCAATTATGTCATACATCCTCATGTTTATACACCACCCCAAAAATCTCCGGTCTCCCGATTATCTTGAACCTTTTTCATACGGCTGACCGTCTGCCTTTGGCGCGGCAGAGCGGCCTACAAACAATACCAGTACTATTATTGTCGTAATGTATGGCATCATAGAAAGAATCTGAGAGGGCACCTTTAGATTCCCTCCGCCCAGAAGTATGACTAGCGCTTGTGAAAACCCGAACAAAAGACAGGCGGCATAAGCCCCATGCGGCTTCCATTTGCCGAATATAACGGCTGCAAGGGCGATGAAGCCCTGACCGGATATCGCTGTCTGTGAGAAGAGGGAAACAACCGCAAGCGTCATCGCTGCGCCGCCGAAGCCAGAAAATACACCCGACAGTACGACACATGCATACCTGATAGCGTATACATTTATGCCGAGAGTATCGGCGGCGGCCGGATGTTCGCCAACCGAAAGTATTCTGAGTCCCCATTTTGTTTTATATAATACAAACCAAAGCCCAAGCATTAACAGCAGCCCAGCTATTACAGTAGCATCAAAATTAATGGTGGCAAGCACAGGATGCTTTGATGAGTCAACAATACCGAATACTTTGGGTATTTTATTTGGTACAGGCTTTGTCATTGTCGCACCTTCAAAGAATAGTCTGGATAAAAACAGCGATATGCCCAGCCCGAGAAAGTTGATGGCAATGCCGGATACAGTCTGATTTGCCTTGAAGGACACCGCCGCAACAGCATGCAGCAATGCAAGCAAGCCGCCCGCAATCCCACCGGCCAGAAATCCAAGCCAGGGGTTTGCCGAATAAAAGCCTACAGTTGCACCGACAAACGCGCCAATGGTCATCATGCCTTCAATACCTATGTTAACCACACCCGAACGCTCGGATATAACACCGCCCATTGCGCCAAAGACAAGGGGAGTGGAATACATAAGGGTAATACTTATAGCTAAAAGTATATCATTTAGCATTGGCGTCACCTCTTCTCTTAAGCTTGCCGGCGATTATCGGAAATATCGTTGAAAGGGCAACGAAGAATACTATTGTGCCTATCATGATATTAATTATTTCAGTAGGAGCACCGACATCTGACTGTATCGACCCTCCGCCATAGAGAAGGCCGCCGAAAAGGAGTCCTGCAAATATGCATCCCATAGGTGAACTGTTTGCAATGAGTGCTACCGAAAGCCCGTTGAACCCATAATTCTCAAAGGTCGCTAGTGTGGATATCCTGTGTGGATCGCATCCGGTTATCTGCAAAGCGCCGGCCAGCCCTGCGATTGCCCCTGCAATTACCATTGAAAGGATAATGTTCTTCTTTACGTTTATACCGGCAAATTCGGCAGCATCCCTATTGAAACCCACAGCTCTGAGTTCAAAGCCCTTTGTTGTCCTGTAGAGGAAGAAGGTTACGATTATTACCATAATTATTGAAACCAATATTCCGTAATTCAGATTTGTCCTCATCAGTATATCCTGCCAGAAGGGATTTTCCTTAAGCCAGGCAAGGCCTTCTTTGGAGGTTTTCCATTCCTCAAGCACGGTCGTGTAGGTTGACAGCTGTATCTCGTAGGTGGCTTCAGCATTTGGTTTTTTCAAGCCCGGTAAGGTTATAACAAAGTTATTCAGATAAATGGCTATCCAGTTGAGCATTATGCTCGTTATAACCTCATGGATTCCGAAACGTCCCTTGAGATAGCCGACTATTCCGCCCCATAAAGCTGCTGCCGCAACAGCGGATGTTATTACCACAGTTAACTGCAGCGGTGCCGGAAGATTAAGTTTGTATCCGATCACGGCGGCGGTTATTGCTCCGACTATATACTGACCCTCTGCTCCAATATTGAACAATCCTGTTTTGAAAGCAAAAGCAACGCTTAATCCGGTCAGAATAATAGGCGCGCTTTTAATCAGGGTATTGACTATGTATTTGGGTCTGGAAAAGATGCCTCTGAACAGTGAGCTGAAGGCATCTACCGGATTGTAACCTGTCGCGGCAAGCACAATGGCGCCTACTATGAAGCCTGACACAACGGAAAGCAATATAGCTGTAATTGGCTTCTTCAGTATTTTTATCATTCTTTCCATCAGCTTTTCCCTCCACCTGCCATAAGCAAGCCTATGGTGTTTTCATCGACTTCCCCTTGTCTGAAGGTTGCAACAATCTGACCATTGTAAAGCACTGCTATAGTATCCGACAAATCCATGATTTCATCGAGTTCAAAAGAGATAAGCAACACCGCCTTCCCTTCGTCACGCTGATTCACCAGTGCTTTATGTACATACTCAATTGCACCTACATCGAGCCCTCTCGTAGGTTGAACTGCAACCAGCAGGTCCGGATCGTTTGTGACTTCTCTTGCTATGATAACCTTTTGCTGATTTCCGCCCGAAAGCGCCTTTACATATGAATTTTCACAGCCTGCAGGCCGGATGTCGAAACGTTCAATCAACTCCTTGGCAAAAATATCTATTGCTTTATAATCAAGGATACCCGAATTGGAAAAGGGTTTTTTACCGTAATTTTCAAGCACAAAATTTTCAGCTGCGCTAAAGTCAAGTATGAGCCCTCTCCTATGCCTGTCCTCATGAATTGTGTTCAGTTTATTTTCAAGGACATTTCTTGGAGTCGTATCCTGTATTTCTCTGCCATTTATTTTTATTTTTCCGTTTTTTACCTTTGCAAGGCAGGTAATCGCTTCAACCAGTTCCTTCTGGCCATTGCCGTCTATACCTGCAATACCTACTATTTCACCCTTGCGTACCGCAAGTGACAGGTTTCTTACTTTTTCAACACTTCTCTGGTCAGCCATAGTCAGGTTTTCAATCTCAAATACTTTCTCTCCGGGCTTTGCCGTTTTCTTCTGAATATGCAGGTTGACATCGCGCCCGACCATCATTGAAGCGAGCTGTTTTTCGTCCACTTCATTTACATTTACAGTGTCTATATAATGCCCTCGCCTGATTATTGTGCATACATCGGACGATTCTTTTATTTCCTTAAGTTTGTGTGTGATAATTATTATTGTTTTTCCATCTGCAATAAGGTTGCGCATAATTGAGACCATCTCTTTTATTTCCTGAGGTGTGAGAACTGCAGTCGGTTCGTCAAGAATCAGTATATCGGCGCCGCGGTAAAGCGCTTTTAAAATCTCAACCCTCTGCTGCATCCCTACGGTAATGTCCTCGATTTTCGCATCAGGCTCAACATCAAGTCCGTATTTTTTGCTGAGTTTGAGAATTTCTTGTCTAACAGCTTTATCGTTAATCATCCCCAGACGGTTAGTCACTTCGTTACCCAGAATAATGTTCTGAGTTACAGTAAAATTTTCTACAAGCATAAAGTGCTGATGCACCATGCCAATATTGTTCGCAATAGCTATGTTAGTACTCTTTATCGCTATTTTCTTGCCGTTTAGATATATTTCACCGCTTTCAGCCTGAATAAAACCGTAGAGTATGTTCATAAGAGTAGACTTGCCTGCTCCGTTTTCTCCGAGCAGTGCATGGATAGAGCCCTTTTTTACGTCAATACTGACATTATCCAGAGCACAGAATGAACCGAAGAGCTTAGTTATACCTCTCATTTGCACCGCATATTGCTCGTTTATGTCCATACAAGTATCCCCCTACGCTTGTAAACCCATAAGCTATTATATAATTATTCCTGTAAGCTCATCCCAGTGATTTTCATACCTTGGTTTGCAGCTTAGCCGCAATATAAACTGCGAAATCACAGCAGACTGAGA
>CAYGHY010000163.1:0-1642 GCA_964349435.1 uncultured Oscillospiraceae bacterium | reverse complement strand
TTTAATTATTTGAGAGCCGCAACATAGCTGTCAAAGGTATCTTTGTTAAAAGGAACTGTAATTGTTCCGTCAACTATGGAGACTTCAACCTTTTTGGTTGCAGTCAGCACTGCTGCGTCAACATTGGGGTTTTTCTCCGGAATGCCTGCGCCGCCTTCCTTGATACCGAATACCTGGGTGGTTCCACCGAGAGATTTGCCGTCCATTTCTTCTTTAGATACGAGCATCATTGCTTTGCCGACCATCTTCATAGCAGAGGTAAGTACGTTGCTCGGAGCAAGACTTGACTGGTCGCGATCTACACCAATAGCAAACTTGTTTGCTTCCTTGGCTGCCTCGATGACACCAATACCGACGCCACCTGCTGCATGGAAGACAATATCGCTGCCCTTAGTGAACATTGATGATGCTATAGCTTTGCCTTTCGCGGCATCTGTAAAGCTGTCTGCGTACTGAATATCAACAGTGATTTCTTTGCCGAGTTCTTTAGCAGCATAAGCTACACCAGCTCTGAAGCCATACTCAAACTGGTCTATTACATCGCCTTTAATACCGCCAACGAAGCCGACTTTATTCGTTTTTGTGGACTTGGCAGCGATATAGCCAACAAGGTATGAGGGCTCCTGCGCTTTGAACACAACGCCTGTAAGGTTCTTAGGTGTTTCGTTGCCATATGCGAAGTCTACGATTGCATATTTCTTGTCCGGGTTCTGAGTGGCTGCCGTTTTGATAGCATCACCCATTGCAAAGCCTATGCCCCATATAAGATCGGTATTCTGGTCAACCAATTTATCGAGGTTGGGGCCGTAATCGCTTTCCTGCTTGGATTCGAGGTAGCTTACTTTTGCGCCGCTCTCTTTATTAAGCTGCTGCAGCCCTTCCCATGCGGACTGGTTGAAGGACTGGTCATTGACTCCGCCAATATCGGTAACCATGGCAACTGAGAAGGTTTTAACTTCTGGTGCGGTAGCTGTTTGTTCCGTGCTTTCAGCTGTTTTTTCAACTGTGGTTTCAGTTGTGTTTTCACCTGTGTCCTTTGTACCGCCGCATGCGGCAAGTGAAAGTACCAGAACGAGGGCGAGTAGTACTGCTAAGATTCTTTTCATTTTCTTTCCTCCTAATTCTTTATAGAATATTCTTATTTATACACAGCGGTTTTAATCCCGCAATATACACACTATAAGCTTTCAGGCCTTAAATCCGCAGGCCCGAAACCAAGGGGCAATAATTCCTTCAAAGTGCAGGTCCTATATTCCTTAACGTTTCTTGAGAAAGTAATCAGAAAGGTATCGGGAACACAGAATTCCATCATGACCTGGCGGCAAACTCCGCAAGGTGCGCAGTATTCGTTGTACATCCTTCCGTCCGTCGGGCCCGCAGCAATAGCTATAGCTTCAAAATCGCATTCTCCTTCAGAGACTGCTTTGAAGAATGCAGTTCTTTCGGCGCAACACGTAGGAGTATATGCTGCGTTTTCAATATTGCAGCCCAGATATATTCTGCCACTCTTCGCCAGCAACGCAGCTCCTACGGCGAAATGCGAATACGGTGAATATGAATTTTTTCTGGCTTCATAAGCCAGTAATACCAGTTTATCCATATTCATTTAAGTTTACTCCCTTATATAATTATCCTTCAAAAG
>CAYGHY010000162.1:0-6917 GCA_964349435.1 uncultured Oscillospiraceae bacterium | reverse complement strand
GCCAACAATGTACTTTAATTTAAAAGAGGGAAAGATGAAAAAAATAATTAACTATATATTAAATGATTATTATTTTAACTGTTGTGGGAAAAAACGTGGCGGAACCTATATAGTGCGATACGGGTATGATTTTACCTGCGCGAGTTGTGGAAAGAGGTACAGGTCAATATGGAATAGAATTGTTAATATATTTGTAAAAGATTTTGATGACGTGAAAGGCATTTTTGTTGACCCGCTGCTAACTATTCCAGATGACTTGACGGGAAAGATTAAGTGGAGACCGGGGTGTATGAATCACTATTTTAAATAAATAGATTTAACGCTATCAAACGAGTTGAGGCGGCTTGAATCCTTACGAGGATTGGCCGCCTTTTTTTATTAACTTTTTAAAGGAGATTCTAATATGAAAAAGATTTTAAGTTTAGTTATTGGGTTACTGTTTATCGCTTCATTTGCGGTAGCAGGTGTAGGCCCGTATCCAAACAAGCAGTTTGGGGAGAGTTTGGGCAAAGATGGGAGGTCGTATAACGATCTTTACCTAAAAGACTCAATCTATTTTGAGGGTGCGACAAGTGATGGTTATGAAACGACATTTTTTGTTACCGATCCCACGGCAGATAATACAATCACCTTCCAAGATGGAACAGGAACTGTCGCTTTTACAACTGATGTATCAACGGCGGCAACCGCATGGAGTGCAATCACTTCACCATCAGCCAACAAAACACATGCCTTTACAACTTATACGTCATTGTTTACCGGCACATCAACGGCTGCCGATCAGTGGGTATTTGACGGGCAGGGTGCTTTTGGCGATGTTTCTGTTATGCGGATTCAATCAAGCACCGGTAATCCGACTGATGGTACAGTTCTGGAAGTAGTATCTCACGATGCTAATGTTGATCCGTTTGTTGTATCCGCACTCACACAGGCTGGAGTTTTGACAGTTGGTCAAGGCGGAACTGTTTCAGTTATTGGTGCGACTGATATAACTGGGGCTTTTGGAGTTACCGGCGCATCTACTCTGACTGGTGCTTTAACGGTTACCGGAACGACTGCAATCGGGGACGACTCGGCAACAGTTGCGATTGATTCATCTGACTGGAATATTTCCACAGCCGGAGCAATGACTGGTATTGATGCGATCACAATGGATGGCTTATTTACTGCTGCTTTAGGAGCTAACATCAGCGGTGCGGTAGTAAACCTTAATGCAGCTTCAAATTTTGCCACGAATATCAACACTGGTGCCTCATCCGGTGCTTTAACTCTGGGTGGCGGTTCGGGAACAGTGGCAGTCAATTCGTCCGATTGGGATATCTCAACTGCTGGCGCAATGACCGGAATCGGCGCCGTTACGATGGACGGCCTTTTGACTGGAACTTTGGGCGCTACCATAACGGGAGCAACCGTTAATCTTAATGAGTCAAGTAATTTTGGTGTGAATATAGCTACTGGGACTTCCACAGGTACGGTAGCTGTTGGTGGTACTGGAATAATGGCCATCGATGTTGGAACGGGTGGAACCGGAGCAAAGACAATCGCAATAGGTGATGGAGCTTCTACCGGCTCAACCGCAATAAAAGCAGGATCGGGTGGAGTCAACATTAATGTAAGCAACAATCATCCTACAAGTATCAATACGGGAACGTCAACCGGAACAGTTTCTATTGGCGGAACCGGGGTTATGGCTATTGACATCGGCACAGGCGGGACTGGTGCTAAAACAATTACTATCGGTGATGCGGCATCTACTGGAACCACAGCTATCAAAGCTGGCTCTGGTGGTGTTAATATTAATGCTTCCAATGGAACCGTTGTAACTAATATTGGAACTGGAACTACAAGTGGTGCTATTGCTATCGGGGGTGATTCAAATACCGTGGCAGTTGCCTCAACGACCTGGGATGTTTCGGCGGCTGGAGCTTTCACTGGTGTAACTGGGATTACTATTGCTCCGGGTGTGGCCAACACAATTACTCAAGTGGCAGACGGTGCGGCTGATGACCTGACAATATCCACAAGCGGCGCAGTTGATACTAGTTTGGTTTTGTCTTCAACCGGCACGGCAGCGAACGCACTTGATGTAAAAACAACCGCAGGCGGAATGCTCTTTACGGCTTCCGGCGCAATGGAAGATCAGTTCAAAGTAAGCGCGGCTGGTACAATCGCTGGCAACGCCGTAAACGTAGTAACGACCGATGGTGGGATCGTTTTGACCGCCGGTGGTGCGGCAAACGGTGACATTACCTTAACAGGTGGTGATGCAATAGCCTTAAATGCTACGGGAACAGTTGCGATTGATTCATCTGACTGGGGTATTTCAGCAACCGGGGCGATGACAAAGATTGCTTCTATCGGTTTTGATAATTCGGTGGTGATTTACAATACTACCGTAGCTTGCGACAATGCTTGTATCAAAGCATTACAGGGAACACCTTTGGCATTAGTGGCTACTCCTGGTGCTGATAAGTTTATTGAGTTGGTGTCTGCTGTTCTAATTTTGAATTACGGATCCAATGTTTTAAGCGAATCAGAAGATAATTTAGTTATTGAATACACTACAAGTGGCCAGGATGCAACAGCGGCAATCGAAGCGACTGGGTTTATTGATGCGGCGGCAGATCAGATGGCGATTATTCGTCCATTGACATTAGCAACAGTAGCGGCGGCAAGCCTTGTAAATAATGGCATTCGTCTAACCAATACTGGTGACGGGGAATACGCGGGGAATATTGGGGCAGACACCACGTTGTCAATTCGCATATCGTACAGAGTTCATACTGCTGGTTTATAAAATTTAACCGGGAGGCGGTTTGGTGCCGCTTCCCTTACATAGAATAAGAGGGCGCGATGACAGAAGCCGAGCTTAAGAAGTTAATTACGGGGCGCCAAAAGAAATTAGAATCTCTCCGATCTCCGATGCTTGACGTATGGACTAACGTGGGCGAATACGTCAACATTGGTTTGGGAGATATGACCAACGATACAAACCAGACTATTCAGACTTCAAGTAATTTAGGCAAGAAGTCTTTTAATGGTACAGCAGCAGCCGCGGCAGTCCTGGCTACCGATGGAATTCATGGCTATCATGTTTCCCCTGCTTTTCCGTGGTTTTCCTACATGATGTCACGGAACGTGCTTAATAAAGTACCCGAAATTAAGGAATGGTTGCAGGCAGAGGAGCAAGAGGTTTATTCAACTCTGAATGATTCTAATTTTTACGCGGAGATGTGGCCGTTTATATTTAATGGGTTCACCGTTGGGACATCAGCTATTTATGGTGAATACGATTACGATAAAGGGCAGGTTGTCTTTGAATGTATTCATCCGCGGGAATCCTATATTGCCGAGAATAGATATGGAATTGTCGATGTGTTTCATCGGAAATACAGACTGTCGGCAAGAAAGTTAGCCCAGAAATTTGGTAAAGATAACCTTCCACCGGCAATTAAGACAGCCTACAAAAACGATCCCTTTCAGGATTTTGAGATAATTCACGCTGTATTTCCCAGGGAAGAATACGATGACCGGAAGAAAGACGCTAAGAATAAAAAGTTTGCATCAGTCTGGTATGCAACCAGCACGGGAACAATATTAAACGAATCAGGATATGATGAGTTCCCTTATAAAGTCTGGCGCTATATGCGGTTTTCAAATATCGCCTATGGCCTATCACCGGCAATCTTATCAATGTGCGACATTAAGGGATTACAGGTCATTTCCAAAACGATGCTGGGAGCGGCGCAGATGTTTGTTGACCCGCCGTTAAATGTTCCAGCTGACTTAGTGGGTAAGGTTCAATGGAAGCCAAGAGGCATTAATCTTTACGGCGAAAAGGATATGTTTGTCCGGCCAGCGCAGTTAGGTAGTACTTTCCCCATTGGTGTTGACCGGGAAACAAAACTGGAAGATTCTCTTAACCAAAGATTCCATGTTGATACTTTCCTGATGCTGGCTCAGTTGGAAGGCAGGGGAACTCGGACAGCTTACGAAGTTTCAGAAATGATGGGCGAGAAGGCAGCTATCTTGGGGGCTGAATTAGCGCCGTTGAATGTGCAGATGGATAGTATCTTAGAGTTAGTCTATTCTATGAAAGCAGCCCTTGAACCGCAAAATGAAGGCAGTATTACAGAGAGGCCGGACGTTCTGTATGAATTGGCTGTTGAGGGTGATTCTTTCAGTCCTGTTTACATGGGGCCGTTGGCACAAGCTCAAAGAAGACTTTATAAAACTCAAGGTATGCGTGGCGCTTTGGAAGCTGTTGCTCCGGTTCTTCAGTTGTTTCCGAACTCAGCAAGGGTTGTTAATGGCGATGAAACTGTCCGGGCAATCCTGGAGAGTTATTCATTTCCGCAAAAAGCGATTAATGACGAAAAGACAGTTGAAGACGCAAAGCAGGCAGAAGAACAGGCAATGCAAGAAGCTCAGAACAAACAGGATATGCTTGATATGGCCGGAGGTGCAAAGGATGTCGCTGTTGCTGATAAGAACATGGACGGAAAGTTATCAGAGATGCTAACGGGAGGCGTGAATGCTTAACAATAAAGAAATATGCCAGGCATACCGGAATGTATTTTCAGCAAAAGACGGTCCGAAGGTGTTGGCGGATATGCTTTCTAATTTGGGTGTGTTTACTGACTTTGCCGTTATGACACCTGAAATTGCGGCAAGAAAAGATCATGGGGCAAGACTGATGATGATAATCGGTGGTGGTAGGGTTAGCGCCGAATCAATTATTGCCCTGATAAACAGATTAGTTTCACAACCGCTTCCGAAGATAGAAGAAGCGGATTAAATATTAAGAAAAGGAGATTTTAAGATGACAGGTCAAGTGAACCAAGACGGGGATCAAGATCAAAATTTGGGGTGGAGAGCAGCATTACCAGATGAGTGGAAAAACCATGATTTTGTCAAGACGTATCAGAAACCGGGTGACTTCGTGAAGTCCGCTTTTGAAATCGCACAAGACAGAGATGGTTTGAAAGCAAAACGGACTAATTCGATTCCCAATTTGACGGATCAATCCACCGATGCGGAGAAGGCCGATTATTATGTGGCCATAGGTCGTCCAGATAAACCGGACGATTATAACATAATCAAACCCGCTGACTTACCCGACGGAATACCTTATGATCCCGCGTTTGAAACAGCGTTCAAACAGTTTGCTCATGCGAACAACTTTTCTAAACAACAGGCTGAAGAAGCCTACAAGTGGTATTACGGATTGGTTGTAAATGGTGCAGTAAAGCAAGAAGCCGACAATACAAAGGCGCAGACCGATGGCATTAATACCCTTAAAGATGCTTGGAAAGATAAATTTGACGGTAATAAGAAAATCGCTGAAATCGCTTTCAAGAAGTTTGGAAAAGACGCGGCAAGCCTTTTGGACGAGGCCAAAATCGGGAACATTCGATTAGGCGATCATCCCGCATTTTTAAAGGTGTTTTACGAAATAGGGATGCAAACATTGGATGATAAGGCGCTCAAAGGTGAGGGTGGGCAGGAAGGACCGGCCGGCGATGATGAATCACAAATTGCCGCTAAGTTCTATCCTGATATGAAAAAGAAATAAGGAGGCCATAAATGGCTGCGTTAACAAGTTATTATAGTCTGGTTGAACAGGCTAAGAGGATAGACCCCAAAGGAGAACTGGCGATTATCGTGGAGGTTCTTGATCGTGAGATGGGCATGATGCTTCAGGAACTTCCGTGGATTGCGTCTAACGATATTTGGGTTAATAAAACAGTACGCCGGGCGACTCTGCCGACTGGTTCGCGCAGAAAGTTAAATTCCGGTGTTGCTGCTGAAGTGTCCAGAACGACTGAAGTGCTGGATGTAATTGAAATGATTGGAACTTACGCGAAGTTCGATAAAGACTGGATTGACAGTTTCCCTGATCCCGCACGAGCAAGATTGCAGGAAGCAAAGGCGTTTCTTGAAGGGCTTGGTCAGAGTCTTTGTGCAGACATTCTTTATTGCAGTTCTTATGCAGACCCGGATGGTATGCATGGTTTGGCACCGAGGCTCAACACCCTTGATGCTGAATATGTCATTGATGCTGGTGGTTCCGGCGGTGATACGACAAGTGTATTTGTTGTTACTCCGGGCGAAAATGAGTGCTATCTGACTTATCCGCGGAACATGACGAATATGGGTATTGAGCATCAGAATCTGGGCGAAGTAACTCTTGTTGAGTACGATTCAACGGGATTAGCAACTGGCCGTGAGTATCAGGGCTATAAAGATTATTTCCAAGTTAAATGCGGGTTGGTCGTTCGTAACCCGAGGTGCATCGGGCGTATTGCAAATATTGAGGCTGCTGGAGATGTCGACACGTTTGACAACAACCTTCTGGTAGCGCTTCTCAATAACATGAAGGTCAATGCAAATACGCGCATTTATTGCAATCAGACGGTAAAAACACAGGCTGAAATCCTCATGCTGGACAAGAGCAATATGTATTGGACTCCAGAAAAAGGCCTGGGTGGTGAGCCGTTCATCGCATTCAGGGGAATACCAGTCAGACAGATTGACAAGGATATTCTGTTGAACACGGAGACTGTGGTTGTATAACATTTAACGAATTTAAGAAGGAGGGCATAATATGCCTATCATGGACAGTCAATTATTGTTTTGTGAGGAACTCGATATCAACGGTGTTAGCGGTACAGACACCGATGGTACAAACGAGATAGAAATTCCTCAAATTAAGAATTTCAAGGGGACTGCTATTGACGATTCCCCGAATAACAGCGGAAAGCTGTTTTGGAATTGCGTTGTTGAAGGTGCCGATCTTTTGGCTGGGACTGATGGTTCCACAATTAAGTGCGATCTTTACAATCATTCGGCGGCTGGTGCGATTGCGTCAGGGTCGATTATCCTGACCAAAACCATTACCACGAATACTCCAACGG
>CAYGHY010000161.1:0-6936 GCA_964349435.1 uncultured Oscillospiraceae bacterium | reverse complement strand
GGAGAAGAACAAGCTGACGGAGACCTTTTCCGGTTCCATCGCCCTGGCCCCGGAAGCGGAAGATAAGGAATTCAAACCGACCGGCAAGGATGTTGGCAAGGGGAAGGCCAGCAAGACCGAGCTGCTGGAGCTGATCATTGAGAAAATCAACATGATGTATGAAGGCAAGTTCACAGACGCCGACCGGGTCATCATTGAGACCATCTATGACCGCATCGCGTCCAACAACAGGACATTGAAAAAATTCGCCAAAACGACCGACCCGGAGATGTTCGCCAAGAGCATCTTTCCAGAAGAGTTCAGCAAGGTGGCCATGAGCTGCTACAACGAGCAATTTGCTTCCTTTGACAAGCTGTTCAAGGACAAGTCCTTTTACAAAAACGTCATGGAGCAGATGGCACGGGCAATGTATCAGGGGTTACGGAATGTGAGGGGGGCGTAAAATTGGATTTTGAATTGCTTGATGGCGTGAGATATTCTGCGTGAAAATCATACAGAAGCAAACAATGGGAAGGTAGACTATTATCGTTTCCGACTTTTTCATGCAGTGCGCATTGCTCTCCTGCAAGAGGTCAGGTTGAATCAAGAAACGAGAAGACTGCTGAATTTCATGATGTTGCATTGGGAACCTCAGCTCTGGTTGACTAATATCGTCAGTCGCATCAGTGGGAATGTGTTGATGGCAGTGGGGTGAAAACTGATTAGAGGATAGAAGCAAAATACAAATCCTGAACTTGATTGTGCACTCTGTTTGACCATTGTACAGCACCAACCAACGCATTCTAGTTTGATTGTTAAGGCACAAGAGGAAGGTCAGTCGTTCAGTATCCAAAGTTATCAGAATTAACGCAAAATGGCCATGATGGTTGGATTTGCTCTATTGGTGGAGATCCAGGAGGTTATGTGATGAAAGAACATTGGATCAAGATTATTTCCTGCAGCAGTCGGAAACGAATTCCCTGCAACAATCCGGTACACACCCATGAAGGGTATGAACTTTTCTACACAATATCCGGCACATCGCATATCATTGTTCAGGAAGCAGGCGGTGCTATCAAGACCTATGACCTGATGCCCGGTCAATTTGTTTTTATTGGTGGTCAGATGCCACATCACCTGAATATCCGCGAAGATGACAATTGCTATATGATTCTTCTCAACTTGCAGATTTGTGAAAAAAAGGAAAACTCAAAGTTTTCCCTCGCATGGTTGGGTGGCATTTGCCCTGATACCGCAAGCTTGTTCATAGATTCGGATATGTTTTTTTATGGCAAAGATTATTTGGGTACACTTAGTTCCCAACTGACATTGCTTGTTCAATCTGTCTTATATTACAGGAGAGATACAATTCTGTCGAATTCAGTCCATCTTCTTCTTGCATCAACTTTGATAGAAATTACCTACATAAAAAATCTGGCTTTATCCATGAAGGGCGTCAGCCATTCTCGTTATGTCAATGTGGCGATTGGTTATATCGAACAACACTATCATGATCCGTTTAAAGTAACTGATGTGGCGGATCAAATCGGGATCCACCCAACTTATCTGCAGAAGATTTTCCGTCAGAAGACCGGGCAGACCATCATTGCTTATACTACCGAATTGCGGATCAATAACGGTAAAATGTTGCTTGAGAATACAAATTATTCAATGATGGATATCGTAATGGAATGCGGTTTTCTAAGTCGCCAGCACTTTTCCAGAAGTTTCAGGAAACTGACAGGATTGACACCGGCGCAATACAGGAAGAGCAACAGAAGGAATAAAAACAAGAGCATCTACGTAAATGCTGCTCAACAGGATGAGATCGATTAGTACCTGTTCAACTGAAAAGGAACCTACAGGTATCAACAGAGGAAAATTCCATGCTGTGATATGTTACATATCGACCAAATTGTATTTGATTGGTTACACATCCTGTATTTACCTTTAATATACTAAATTTACATATTTCTTCACCCGGTTCCGTTAATGGGGAGTGAAGAATAGAACATAGAAAGGAAGTAAATGTATGAAACAATCTGGAGTTCAGCGCTTGCTTACCGTTGTACTGGTTTTTCTCATGCTTCTGACGCTCGTTCCGGCTGGAGCAAGCGCGGAGACCAGCGGAGAGCAAAAAATTACCATGCTCTTCTCAGCTGGTGGATCGGGTAAATCAATCGCTGCCGCAGCAGCCCGCTTTACTGAGAAAACTGGTATCAAAACAGAAGTTTTACTTTTTTCTCTGAACGAAGTATATGAAAAGCAAGTTCTGAGCCTGACAGGAGGAACAGATGATATTGATATCATCGCAATCAACGATCCATGGGTTCCCCTGTACAAGGATTTTCTGGTTCCTCTTGAGTTCGAAAAAGAATTCCTTGACGCATTCATTCCAGGAATGCTCAACACATTTGTCATGGACGGCAACATTTATGGAATCCCTGTGCGTATGGGCGGGGATGTTGTCACCTATCGCAAGGATGCTTTGGATGCTGTCAAAGCGGACCCTGCCACAATCAAGACATGGGAAGATCTTTATCAGGTCGCGCTTTCCCTCACAGACAAAGCTAATGGAAAGTATGGCTGGTCAATGGGGCTGGTTGAACCTTCCAATGTTGTCAAAGCATGGTATGAGTATCTTATATGTTATGGCGGTGCGATTGTTAATGAAGCCGGCGACGGTTTTGCCTTCAATTCGCCGGCTGGTATTGCTGCAACGAAAATGTTTGCGAAATTTGTTCAGGATGTATGTCCGCCTGATGTCCTGAGTTATTCTTTCAACGACCAGATAGATTCGATGAAAACTGGCGCTGCTTCAATGGGCTTGCTTTGGACAAGCAGGTATCCCTCTGTTAACGTCAAAGAGTCTGAATACTATGATCTTTGGAATGTTCTCCCATATCTTCCCAGCGGAGAAATCGAAGAATCTAGAGGCGGCGTAGCTGTGATTGATGGATGGGCCGTTGGAATCAGCAAGAACTCCAAATACAAGGAAGCTGCCCTTGAGTTCATCAAATACATTGGATCCTATGAAGAGCAATTGAAACTGGCTATCGAGAATTCAAACTCCCCAACTATAGCGGCAATTTATGAGACGCCAGAATATTTGGCAGTTGTCCCACAGGCCGATAACATGAACCAAGCGCTTGCTGTATCAATTCCAAGACCGCAGAAAGATTACTTTAGTGAGGTTCAAGACTCACTTGCCCTGTATATTAAACTTGCATGCCTTGGTGACATCACAGTTGAAGATGCTTTGGCGACCTGTGAAAAGGAATGTCTGGAAATCCTTTCCAATTATCAGTAAAACAGTGACCCTTCACTAGTTTAGGTGTGGAGGCGCGCTGTCCATGTGATAGCCGCCTTCACCGAAAGGAAGCTTCAATGCGCGGTCACAGGGAATTGGCGGACAATCGGTATGCAATGCGCTACATATACCCAGCGTTTGCCATGTTGGGAATTGTTCTTTTGTTGCCGCTGGGCTTCAGCGTTGTTGCCAGTTTCATGAAATGGAATTTAATCCCACAAAGTATCAAGTGGGAAGGCTTTGGAAACTATATAAAGATATTGCAGGATTCCAAAATCTGGCACTCAGTTGGGTTAACGTTAAGGTTTACAGTGCTTTCGGTTACAATAGAAATGGTTCTTGGTTTTCTGGTTGCGTCTTTTCTTAATATAGATTTTAAAGGGAACAAAATCGTCCGTGTTATAGTCTTGCTTCCTATGATGCTTTCCCCGACAGTTATTGCGTTATGCTGGAAATTAATTCTTAATTTTGATCGCGGGGTTCTCAATCAAATCCTCGCATCGTTCTTCGGGTTCAGCTCAAAGCAGGTTTGGCTCGGAAAGGACTGGGCTTTCATATCAGTTTTATTTGTTGATATATGGATCAACACATCATTTGTGATTTTGAATGTGTTAGCAGGACTCCAATCTGTTCCGACTGACATAATTGAGGCGTCAAAGATTGATGGCGCTAACGCATCACAAAGAACATTTGGAATAGTCATTCCAGTCATTAAGCCTGTACTACTTGTTGCACTAATCTTTCGGACAACTTTTGCTTTAAGGAATTTCCCCTTGGTCTATGTACTTACAGGTGGAGGTCCAGCGAATTATACTCAAATGTATGCACTGGAGCTTTATAAAGAAGCATTTGGAAAGTACCACATCGGTTATGCTTCTGCAATGTCCTGGTTATTGATTCTTGTGACTTTTTTGCTTAGTATTGCCTACACCAGAATTACTATGAGAGGAAAAAATTTGTAATGTTGAACAAGTACTATGATGTTGTTGTCGTTGGCAGTGGCCCTGCTGGGATTGGCGCTGCCCTTGCTGCCGCCCGCTCGGGTGTTAAGACACTCCTGGTGGAGAAGCAGTCATATCTGGGTGGCCAGATGACGGCTGGGTTGGTTACAGGATTCCATGGATTGCGCGTGCATGAGGGTCACTATTCAAAAGGCCCAGGTTCCATGTTGATGACAGACCGGCATACACCGATTGTCGTAAAGGGCATTCCCTTGGAAATCTGTAACCGCCTAAAAGAATTAGGTGGAGCCTATACAGAAATTGACGAACCGCCGATGCGGGTAGAATTTGATCCTGAAGTTATGATACCACTGCTCTTTAACATGTGCCGTGAATCAAATGTGGATTTACTGCTTGATACTTTTGTGTTTGGCGTCCAAATGAGTGGAGACAAAATTGAGTACATCAAAGCAGCCAACAAGTCTGGCGAAGTACACATATACTCGAAAACGTTTGTTGATGCATCTGCAGACGGAGACCTCATTGAATGGTCTGGTGCAGCTTTTAAATTGGGTACGGAAGATACACATCGTTGTATGCCTCTGACCATTTATATGGTTCTCGGCAATGTCAATATCCAGGAATTGCTCAACTATTACAAGGCAAATCCGGATGATTTGGACTTAGGCGTGCCAGAGAAGTGGCAACAGCTTTTTGATCAGGGGGCACCCCTTGCACTCATGGGATTGAGGAAACTGCTGATAGCCGCAGGCGCGGCAAATGAGTATCCGCGTCCACTTGGTTGTGAAAATGATTTGGCCATTCCGATCTTTGACATTCAAACCAGTATGTTGCCCAGCAACACTTGCAAGCTACTTGTCGATATGGCATATGGTGTTGATATTACTAGTGGTGATGAATTAACAAATGCGGAAATTGATATTCGGACGAATCAGCTCCCCGGTATCCTAAAATTCATGAAAAAGTACGTGCCTGGTTTTGCGGACTGCCATCTGATTTATACCGCTCCTCTGATGGGCAGCCGGGAGTCCAGAAGACTCGATGGCCAGTATGTTATGAATCACGACGACATCATGAGAAATGCGCATTTTGAAGACAGCATTGGCCGTACGGGACGCGCAATGAATGTTCATTCCACTGGTGGCGGAAAAAAGAACGAGATTTCCGGCGGCAGAAAATGGACTGAAGCTCCCAATCCTGTTGGAGCGGACATACCCTACCGCGCCCTTGTGCCTAAAACGGTGAAGAACTTGCTTGTTTCCGGTCGGTGCATATCAGTGGACCGGGATGCGCTTGGTTCTGTCCGCGGTGAACCCGTTTGCATGGTAACCGGGGAAGCTGCAGGAGCGGCCGCAGCGATTGCAGCACATAAGAACGTGAGCGTACAGGAAGTTCCGGTCAAGGAACTTCAAGATACGCTTGTAAGCAGAAACGTCATTATTTGACAGGAGTATCGCTGTGGCGAAAAAACGGCTCGTCTCTGCGTACCGCGCAGTTGTATCCATAGTGCTTTGTGCATCTGTACTTTTGCCGATACTGTACATCATACAGCTGTCAATCAAGAGCCCGGATGACATTATGCGGAACACTGTGTGGTTTAGGCCGACTCTCGCAAACTTTAAAAACATTTTAACAGGATCAGTGAACTACCTGTCATTTAGTATAGTTTTAAAAAACTCAATGATTGTTACCCTTGTCAGTGTAGCAATAGCTTTGATGATTTCGAGTTTAGCTGCCTACTCACTGGCACGGCTGAACGTCAGAAGACGGATGGGGATTAACTATCTCATTCTGGGAATGCGAATGTTGCCACCCATAGCAATCATTGTGCCTCTTTACATGATTTGGTCCAGGATAGGGATTTATGATACCTTGCTTGGCTTAATACTTCCTTACATTGCGCTTGACATCCCATTGTCTACCTGGCTTCTTCAGGGTTTTTTCTTGGGAATTCCAGGAAACCTTGAGGAAGCGGCAATGATAGATGGTTGCTCACGATTCCAGGCTTTTCGTAGGATAATTTTCCCGCTTGCAGCACCGGGCATCGCCGCAACTTCAATATTTTCCTTCAGCT
This sequence comes from uncultured Oscillospiraceae bacterium, assembly GCA_964349435.1. Taxonomy (GTDB): domain Bacteria; phylum Bacillota; class Clostridia; order Acetivibrionales; family DTU013; genus CAYGHY01. The sequence goes on along the minus strand of CAYGHY010000161.1, from coordinate 611 downwards.
TGGCTTGGAATAACCTAACAATTCCAATGGCATTAACAATGACAAAAGCGGCTACTATGCCTGTCCTGGCGGCACAGGTCAAGACCGATGACGGGATTCTCTGGGGACAGCTCGGCGCGTATTCGATTTTGATGATTGTACCAATGATACTGTTTACCGCAGCTGTTTCAAAATTCCTTGTCAAAGGAATGGCAAGTGGCGCAGTCAAAGAGTAGCGAGCTCACTGTATAATTAATTGTAAACCAATCAAGCCATCCGATCTGAACCAACAAGGTGAAGTCGGATGGCTTTTCTTGCATGATACGAATGTCATCAAGGGGCGGAATGTCGTCAAGGGACGATACTTTGTTGATGTAATCAGTGTCGTCAGGGGACGGTGTCGTCAGGGGACGGTACTTTGACGACGCATCAAAAGGTTTCTCTATCCACCCTGAAGGAGTTTTTGCCCTTTTTGCCCGCCACAGGCGGCGACGGTATTCCGCCCTCTGCATTCTGCATTCACAGAAATCTGTGTAACGCTCCCGCTCGTTTCTCGTTGCTGTCCCCTTCCATGGCATACCTCAGCGCGTCAATCAGGTGGTCCTCCCCCTCGGGGCGGGGCAGGAAGCCGC
>CAYGHY010000160.1:0-6937 GCA_964349435.1 uncultured Oscillospiraceae bacterium | reverse complement strand
ATCGGGTGTAGAGTTCCCACCCAGACTCCAACCTTTTTATTTAAAGGAATATTATACTTATTTCTTATTCCCATCTTATTGTCTAATGGTTTAAAAGTATCTGTATCTACACCGATAGGGATTACATTCACACTCCCAAAAATCTCATAATCAGCCACAGACGCTTTAGTTGCAACAGTTCTATACGTGCTATACCTAGCTGTTTGATATACTGTTTTTAGTTTGTCATCCCATTGGTTGCTTTTAAATACATCCTTCATTTGTGGGTAGAGTTCCCAGCATAGGGCTATTTGTTTGCCTTCAATAGGTAAAAACCCTAACGTTGAATACCTTAGAAGCGCATCATTAATATTTAATTTTTTAGGCACTTCAAATGAACTATTTGGAAATTCTCTGTGAAACCAAGACCAAAAAGTGTCTTCCCCAAGTCCACTTATTACTTCAGCATTCAAATATATCATTTAAAAACCTCCTGTTGATTAACAGTGTCCTATTCTATCGACCATACACATGGATACAATACCAATCCATTGAAATTCGATCTTAATTTAATGCCCTTATTGGAACCAGCCTCTACATTAAACTTTAAAGCTTCAGGTATCCAATCAATTATTCCTTTTCCGTTTGCCCCAAAGTCAATAGTATATGAGCCTGGTGCAAATATATTAATTGGGAATTTTACCTTAAATTTTAAGTCTCCCTGTTTGAATGCAGTTTGTAAATCAGTATCCCCTATATGTGAATTAAACAAAGATACGCCAATATCTGTCATTACACCGAAGCCTACTTCTAAATCTTCAACAGGCTTATTTAATTTGCCATATGCAGCTATTTCAAACGGTTCACCTAATGAAATGGAAGTTGTTTTTTCTCCAACAGAGTTAATTATTTCGGCCTTAGTCCACTTAAAAATACTATTTTCGAGAGAATTCCTTCTAAGCGATGAACTTGTTAAGTCAACTTCTGCATCTCCATGTCTAAACCCTTCAAGCAAATATTGCGCTGTAATTTCTTTTGAGTTCCCTAAGCTAATTAATTCCCCTCTGTCAAGCAGCATGCACTTTTTACACAGTTCCATTATCATACTCATATTATGACTGACAAATAAAATGGTCCTACCCGCTTTCCCTACATCCTCCATTTTGCCCAGGCATTTCTTCTGAAACTGAGCATCTCCCACAGCTAAGACTTCATCAACAATTAATATCTCGGGCTCCAGATGCGCCGCCACTGAAAAAGCAAGTCGCACATACATGCCGCTGGAATACCGCTTTACCGGTGTGTCCAAAAACCTCTCCACCTCTGCAAACTCCGCGATTTCATCAAACTTGCTCTTGATTTCCTGTCGGCTCATTCCAAGAATAGCGCCATTCAGATAAATATTCTCCCTGCCTGTTAATTCCGGATGGAAGCCTGTCCCAACCTCAAGCAGGCTTGACACTCTTCCCTTAAGTGCGATGCTGCCCGTTGTGGGCTGCGTAATACGGCTTAGAAGCTTTAAAAGCGTCGATTTGCCTGCGCCGTTCCTGCCGATAATACCTACTCTGTCACCCTGCTTTATCTCAAAGGATACGTCCTTCAATGCCCAGAATTCTTCCTGCAGTCCTGTCTCTAGCTTCTTTTTCCCTATGGATTTGACTTTATTCGCAATAACATCTCTCAGAGCGGTATAGCGCTCCTGTTGATGGTTTATGATATATTTCTTGCCCAGATTTTCAACCTTAACCGCTGTATCACCCATTTTCATTCTCTCCTAGATTATATCCGCAAAGACTTTTTCAGTCCTTCTGAAATAGAAAAGTCCGGTCAAAAAAACTACAGTAACTACTGCTGATGATAATATAAATCCCGGCATATATACCTGAGTATTCCCTATAATCGCCCATCTAAAGCCGTCAATGACTCCAACCATAGGATTCAGAGAATAAAACAGCCTCCACTGTCCGGGAATTATACTGCTCGAAAACCCAACCGGCGAAATATATAATCCAAATTGAACAACAAAAGGAATAATATATCTGAAGTCGCGATACTTTACATTTAGAGCAGCAAGCCATAGACCAAAGCCCATTGCCGCAAAAAACGCTATTATTGTAAACAATGGCAGCGCCAGTATTCTGAAAGCCGGAGTAAAACCATAAACGGCCATTAACACTATTAATATCAAAAATGAAATTAAAAAATCAATAAAGCTTACGATTACAGCGCTTGTTGGAATTACAAGCCTTGGAAAGTATATTTTCGAAATCATATTTGCATTGGAAATCAGACTGTTGCCGCTCTCCTGCAAGGCGCTTGCAAAAAACTGCCATGGCAGCATAGCAGAAAAAACCAAGATAGGATATGGCGCCCCACCCTCAGACGGCATTTTTGCTATGTTTCCAAAGACAAAAGTAAACACAAGCATAGTAAGCAATGGCCGCAATACAGCCCACAGTAACCCGATGACAGTTTGTTTGTACCTCACAAGAATATCTCTCCACGAAAGAAAGAAAAGCAACTCCCTGTATCGCCATATATCTTTAAAATACTGTTTTTCTGTTTTGCCTGCTTCTATGTGCAAAGTGAATTCTTGCTCTTTCTCAATTTCCCGCTTCTTGCTTCCAAGGTCTGAATTCATAGCTTTAGTCTTCCCCCGCTATATTTTATGTTTTTGTATTGGCAGCTTGCTCCTTCTCCGATGTATTGCTTGATTAGGCTTAGGCTTACCGGCCGTCACTTCAACCGCCTTCTCTTTGGTGTTAATATAGTTGCAGCTGATTCCAATTCCAAGCAGCGCCCAAAAAACAGGCGCCACCGACACCAGGCTGTCATTTGCAAAGCCCGCGGCGGCGTATCCCAGAACCGCGGCAAAAAGAGCCCCGCCTATAAAGCTCTTTTCATCTGCAAGCTCTCTGAAAAAATAAATCTTTACGCTGGATATGAAATAAACAGCCAGCAGAACAATCACGGCAATTAAGGACAGAACTCCGGTATTTATGCCGATCTGCAGATACATATTATGAGGCTTGTCGACTATCTGATGTAAAGTGTCAAAGGCTCTCAGTTTTCCAACATAATCATGCTGAGGAAATTGGATGGCATATGTGTCGGGCCCTCCCCCAAACAATATATTCTTCTTTAACATGGGTATTGACCGCGACCAGATATATCCTCTCATCGAAGCAAACTTTTCCATACCTTCAAAACCAAATGCTTCCGGGTAATCTATTTTGTCCAGTTGAATATTTCTCTCACCTATTATTTTAAATCCGGACTGATCTAAAAATAGCCCGAATTGCATTTTGTCAAGCTTTACCTCCAAGGTATTCTGTGCTCTGTTAGATACTATGGTATAAGCAGAATACCTTTCGTCTTCAAAGGTTATATACCCTGCCTCATTGTTTTTTATAACCAGCTGCTTTCCCTTCGTATCGCTGAAAACTACTTCGTTGCCAATTAAAGTTAAGTTCAGTGTATCCTCGCCGTACACTATTGAAGTCTTCTTACCTGACAATACAATATCCTTTAGGACGACCGCTTCTGAAGCAAGTTCAATTTTTCTCTCTTCATCAGAAGCAGTATAATCACCTATATTTGATAATGTAGTTAAAATTCTTCCTCCCAGGCTGCCTCCCGCTGTACTATCCATACCGGCAAAAATTAAAACGAAGCATACCAGCAGAGCTAGTACCGACTTCAGATTTTTAACTATATTTTTTCTCGTTAAAACGGCCAAAAGGAGCACTGCCACTATCCCGCCGACATAACCGGCTCTGGAGCGGCACCCGATCCAGTTGGCAAACATGAGGCAGGCGAATATGCCTGTTAATATTTTCAGATACCCTTTTTTCACATGGAGGAACGCCGCTAAAGCCAGCGGGAACAGCATTGCCATGTAGCTGCCTACAAAGTTTGTGTTATACAGGGTAGTATAGATAGTATGTTTTCCAAACTTAAAATCCAAGGTGGATATCGCTGATTTATACTTCGGTGTCAGTATAAGCAATTTCCCGATATATGAGCGGAAAAAATCCAGCCCGAAGAACTGCAGTATTCCGATAGTACCAATAATGCCGGCAGATATGAATAGAAAAGCCATGCAGATTTTCAAATGCTTTTCGCTGTTTATCATATTGGCTGCAAAAAAGGCTATGGCCAGATAGGAGAGCAGCACGTATACTCCCTCGTACCTGTCGGCAAAGCCCATTCCGGCTGTGGCGGGATATTTCGACAGAAGTGTGGACAGAATAATGAAAAAGGCATAGACAGCGGCCGGTATATAGTATTGCGGAAGCGGCCTGGGCGTCAGCTCCCTTCTGTACCTCGCCGCAAAATATGCCGCAGCCGACAGAACGGTGCAAATCATCAACAGGACAGCCTTATAATATGAAAAGAAGTCGCTGTTGTTTTTCGTCCCTATCCAGTATCGGTATGTAATATCATCCAAAGGAACAACCTTCAGCATCACAACAAGGGGCACGGCGGAAAAGGCAAGAATAAGAGGCAGCAGGCAGTAAATGTTCAGTTCCTTCTTCTGTTTTTTTTCCCTCAAGCAAAATCACCATCTTCTGATTTTTTTTAATAATATCATAAAAAGCGGTGGCAGTAAAGGACTTGCGGCCCAAATGCGGATTGCGGCTCAAATGCGGGTTCCATCCCAAAAAAAATGCCCGCTCATATGAGCAGGCATTTTTAATGGGGTTATATTACTTTGTAGTTACTGAGGTTCTGGCAAGGGCAGCTACTGTGTTTAGAGCAAACTTGTCTTTGATAGCCCTTGGTAAAAGCTCAACAGTGTATTCCGTTGTAGCGGCAAGACCAGAAATCTGAATCTTCCTGAAGCCTAATAAAGGATCTGTTACTACTACATCGGCAGAGCTAAGGTACGTGATAGCCGCTTCAGTTACTGAAGTAACAATTGAACCGTCAGCCTTGCGGACTATCAAGTCGTTCAGAAGAATTGCGCTTGACGTAACTGTTACATCTTCGCTTAAAGTAACAAGTATCGAACCGGAAGTTGCAGCAGCAACTGTTGCGGTCGGTGCTACCTTGTCTGCGATTGGTGCCCATGAAACCGGTGTCGCTGCAAGAGCTGTACCAAACAGGTTTTTAGCTGCTGAGGCATCATTGAGGTCGAGCCTGTAAACTGAAGCGTCCGTTCCGAGACCCTTGTTGAGAGTGAGGGTAACCTTGGCATTATCAACAGCGATCCCTATAATAAATGCGTATCCGGCACCTGTTGTAGCTATTCCTGTTTCCCTGACAACGAAGGCGTTGGGGCCGAAGGACTTAACTGCTCCGTTAAAGACTACTTCAATCTTGTCTGTAGCTGTAGCGGTTACTGTGATTACCTCAAAAGTGGAGCTTGGAGGCAGCTTGGCGATCTGTGTTGTAACGGCATTCTGAACATTGCCTGCTGCGTCCTTGAGTGCATAAATCATGAAGGTCGAGGTAGAAGCAGCTACGCCTTTTATAGTGATTGTAATGCTCTTTGCGTCTGCTGCTATTTCCTTGACGCTCGCGCCAAAGGAAGAGAGAGACTCAATAGCACCGCCGCTGGTCATAATATAGTTGCCAAGGTTGCCAAGCGTTATGGCATCCATTGCTTCGCTGAAATAGAAGGTTGCCGTATCATTGGCCGAATCAGTAGCTGCTACTGCCGTATAGCTGGTTGTTACCGTAGGCCTCAAAGTATCATTGGCCTTCAGTGTAAGGTTCTGCTCGGCAAGCGCGTTCTTTCTGATTGTGCCGTCCTTCATATCCTTGATGTTTACCTTGATGTCCAAGCCGGCATTGTCGTTGAGACCCGAGGTGGCCGCAGCTATCTCAATAACCGTCTTGTTGGTGTCGGCCTTGAATGTTCCGTCAACTACTGTGACCGCTGTACCAAGCAATGAGTTGTCGCTGGCCTTGAGCACCCTGATAGCTCCGGCGCTGTACATGGTCTTGCTGAAGGTCAGGGTTATCTTGTTGTCAGTTCCGATTGCCGCACTGACTGTAGGCAGAGCAGTGTCGTCAGCCTGTTTTAAGACGTAAGTTGTCTTTGTTGCAACTTTGTTTCCCACTACGTCCGTCTGATCCTGATATTCGACCTTGACTTCAACAATTGCGGAAATGTCAAGTTCTTTTCCTGTCGGCATTGCAAGCCTGAATATAGCCTTGTTGGACTGCTGTGTCGCAGTGACTGAATCACCGTTTATCCAGAAGCTGCCCGCAGCATTGATATCCTCGCTGAAGGTTACTTCAACTTCCTTGAGGTTGTTAATCTTAGCGGCAGTCATAACAGGAGCCGCGGCGTCCGCAGCCACGTCGAAATTGAATGTCTGGGCGACTGCTGTGTAACCGGCATAGTCCTTCAAGCCGGAGATATCAATCTTGTGCACGCCTGCTGTCATAAGCGAGAATAGATTGAGAGTAATGGTATTCTTGACATTGTCTACTGCTGTCCAAGCTATCGCTGCTGTACCATCAATCTTAATATCGCTCAATATTGAGGTGTAAGCAAACCCAGCGTTTGCAATCGGTTCGCTGACCTGTATTTCGATAGTCTTCGCGTTCTTTGCTATTGCGCCGGTGATAGCCGGTATGGTAGTGTCGACGAACTCAACGGTTCTGGTGGTCTTGGCTATCTTCACGCCTGATACTGACTTGACGTTCTCGATAACGATGTCGGCCTTGGCGCTCTGAGTTTTAGTTGTCGTAAATACTACTACTACCGTCCTCTTGTCTCCCAACAGAGATACACTATCAACGTCGGAGTTGCTGATGTTGGTTTTGCTAACCGTCGCAGAGTCAACATCCTGATTGAAGACAACCTTGGCTGTCTTCAGCGTGTCTGCGGTTGCGCTTACTACTGCGGGAGCCGCAGGAGGAGCTGCAACAAACAGGCCGCTTGCGGCAGCCTTCGCTGCTGTGACGCTGTTGTTTTCAACTAGAGTGGTGATAAGGCTCTTGG
>CAYGHY010000159.1:0-6944 GCA_964349435.1 uncultured Oscillospiraceae bacterium | reverse complement strand
CCAAATTAAAGACATCTCCTTGTCAGGCGCATCTCCGGTTATGTATTTTTCTTCAACTCCATCTTCTCATGACGCGCCATTTGTAGTGATCGCCTCCCAGCCACAATTCTGTGATGTTTCCATATCTCTTGTCCTCGGCAATTTTCTTTGGACTTAAATGGCAGTGGCAATCAATAACCGGCATTTCCTTAGCATAGTTTTGGTATTATGTCTCTGCCGTTTTGCTGTTCAGCAAGAAATTCTCAGCCATAAATGTCTTCATTGGAGTTCTCCCCTCTTTTTGTTAATGCTGCCATCACTGTCCTAGCAGCTTCAACACCTGCTCCCTTGCTTCCTGTGCCTTGTCCGGCTTGATCTCTTCCAGAATGATGTCGGCATATGGCTTTTCCACTTTTATTTTGTCCAGCAGGTATTCCAGTTCCAGCATGCCCTGACCAATCGTGGCACTTTCTTTAACCTCTCCTGCTATTTTGAAGTCCTTGAGGTGAAACACATTGATACGGTCTTTGTACATACTGAAAACATCATCAATAATACTTTTCTGCCCTGCAGTATTTGCCGGCGAAAGCATATTAACAATGTCCACCAGTGCGCAAATATTGTAGGATGGTATCCGCCCAAACAGTTTAACCATTGCATCGGCCGTATTCATTGTATGGGTAACAACCGCCTCAATTGCCACAAGCACACCGAATTTCTCCGCCTCCTCCACCACTTCGTCAGTAAACCGGTTCAGACGCCCAAAAGCTTTATCCCTTGTCTCCGTTTCCATACTGTTTGTGGGTATATGGCCGGTTTCAGTCGCTACGATCTTGCATCCCAGCTCGCGGGCAAACCTTATGTGTTCCTTAAACACCCTGATATTCATTTCAAGGGCTTCCGGTTCCTCTTCCACCGGGTTGATGTAGCAGCCAATGACAGACGGACGCAATTGATTCCGGTATAACTCCTTTTCAATGCTTCTGGCCAGTCCGTTACTCAGTATACCATATGAATATTGAAAATCACTTAATGCTTTACCCAAAGCAAGCTGAATATGACCGAACCCTGCGTCTGCAATCCTCGGCGCCAGTTCAGTAATGGGCATTCTTCCAAAATCGTGTGCCCGCACACCAATTTCCCATTTCACATGTACTCCCCCCCTGTTTTCCTTCCTTCGGTTTTCATACGGTACTTTACACAATCGTATTTGCTCAATAAGATTCCAACCACTTGTACCATAATTTATTTTATTACCAAATATCAACATAGTCAAACCCGGCCGATATTTGTTTCGGCGTTTAGGCATGCGAATTTCTTAGGGATTATGCAAATTCCTATGCTATTATAAATTGTATGCTGATTAATTGCGTACTTTGTAGAAAAATAGATATCTTATTGATATAATCATTTTAAGCTACGGCAATATGTAAAAGGAGAACTGCAACATGAGAGAAGCCGGTAAAAGAATGAAAATCTCCGTTACAGGAGATCTTGGCAGCGGGAAATCAACCGTATGCCGGTACCTAAAAGATAATTTTGGTTTGACTGTTTATTCCGTCGGCCAGATACAGCGGTCGTTAGCAGCAAAGTACAACCTTGATATATGTGCTTTTAACAAATATATGGAGACTCATCCCGAGATTGATGAGGAGATTGATACGGAACTGGCCAAAATAGGCAAGAGAGATGAGGACATGGTGCTTGACTCAAGAATGGCCTGGCATTTTGTACCCGACTCCTTCAAGGTGTTCCTGTCAGTTGACCTTGATGCGGCTGCCCAAAGAGTCATGACGGATCAAAGGGGCGCCGTGGAATCCTATGCCAGCCTAGAGGAGGCAAAAAAGGGACTGGTTGGGAGAAAACAAAGCGAGAATCTGAGATATATCACAAGATATGGCGTGGACTGTTCCGATCCCGGCAATTATGACCTGATTATTGACACAACAGACATCTCTCCCGGACAGATAGCCGAGACAATTATGTCAAAGCTTAGGGATCGTTAAAATATAACTTCCGCTAATGCTTATCCGCGGAACTACACAAAAGCTCCATTCCCCGGAAAAGAATCGGAAGTAATATTTCAGCCGACCCTTAAGTAACCGAGTTTACTATATAAAAGAAGAAAATTCCTGGAGACGCAAGTTTCTTCACCTGTATTGCCTTCAATATAAATAATTACAGACCTATGCGGAGCCGCAAATCATTTGCGGTTTTTCTGTTGCTCTTAACGTTCCCAAAGAAACCGCCCTTTCATAATATGTACTATGATTTTATGTAAATTAAGGGTGGTTGTATGGAATCATTACGGATAGGAGATGTTGTTATCAGGAAATCCTATGGTGGGGATATTTATTTTAATATTGCAGATATAACAAGCAGAAGCAACGGCAAAAAAACGTACATCCTAAAGGGCATGCTTTACAGAATTATGGCCGATTCAGATGAGGATGACCTTGAATGGAGAAACCCCGAGCAAGTACAAAGAGACCTTCAGAGAAACATGTCAATAACAGGAATACATCATATGTCTCGGGATTTATCATCGCTGCGCTTATTTCTGCGGTCACGAGGGAAGCCTGGTATAATTCTTCATATTGATTCAAGTGAAGATTTTCTGAAAATGTGTCAAAAATACTACGGCGATGCAAGAATAAAGGCCTACGGGCGTGTAATACGAGAAAACGAACAGCCTGGACATATCAGGCCGCTTTTGGCAAGCACAAGGGCGGACATATTAGTGGTGACCGGGCATGATGGCTTGAAAAAAAATGCTGTAAAGCTACATTCGCTGGACAGCTATAGAAACTCACGTTACTATATCCAATCAGTTGTAGAAGCAAGGAGATATGAACCCGGTTTAGATAAGCTTTGTGTATTTTCAGGTGCTTGCCAGTCTTACTATGAAGGTATCATGGAGGCCGGTGCCAATTTTGCAAGCTCTCCCGGAAGAATACTGATACACGCACTTGACCCTGCCAAGGTTGGAGACAGAATTGCTCTTACTGACTCCAGAGCTTTCGTAACACCGGAGCAGATTGCCAAACTAACTCAGTCGGGTATCAAGGGTATCGGCGGTATTAAGACAAAAGGGCATTATATCGTACAATAAGGCAACGGACTCCTCAGTTCAATATTGCGATATAGGGGGTGGTCTCTGTACCACCCCGCCTGGAAAATTCGCTTCGCTCATAACTTTAACATAAACGAATTTTCTTGTTCGCTAGTTTTATCTATAGCGCTAATAAGACCGGCACATTTTATTATTTGTTCCATAATATTCTATTTATTTCCACAATACCAATATCCCTCCGCCCAGAGGCCTTTCTTTACCTTTGAATGACGGCCTGCTGACAAGCTTCCCTTCCACCAGCATCTCAGTGGAAGCACCGCCGTCAAGCATTGCCGCTTCCCTGACCCCGCTGCTTATCAGGTATTCGGCCAGCTCTTTTCCGGTAAATCCGGCGCTGTAACCCGGTTGCCTGCCATCTACTGTAAGCAGCATAACCGTCCCATCTTCCTTGATTCCTATGGCAGTCCTCGGGTCGCGGTTGGTCATAATTCCCACCCATGCATCTCTTTCCGCAACAACCGGTTTCCCGTCACGGACAAGCCAACTTCCGCATTCATAGGCATCCAAGCTCTCGCCCATTAAAGGCAAATGTAAAAGTCTGACAGCATCGCCAACTCTTAGTGGTATTTCAACCCCAGCATACTTTTCCATGTCAAAAAACGAAACAAGCATCCCCTTCTGGGGTATTTCTATTTCTCTGTTGTATAATAAAATCTTTGTAACAATGCCGCCCTCAACTGTTGCGGTAATGCTCCTTTTCTTCGCCCTGTTATTCTTCCCGTATACCGGCGTGTAGACGACTGTCCCTTGTTGCTCTGTCGGGGAATTCAAGCTGACCGCCTGAATACTGCCAGCACTACTATATTTATCAATTCCGTTACTGTCCCCGCTGTCACCGGCACCATCCTCACTAGCACTTCCCTCACCGGGTATCCTACTGTATTCTATCGTCAGCTTGCTCTCTATTTGCTTCAGCGACGCTACCCCCTTCACCACCGCAAAAACCGGATATCGGCCTGTTGAGGCGGAAATCAGTTCCCCGTCAATCACAACCATTCCGGCAGGCATTCCGTATTCATTGAAAAAACCACCGTTCACAGCAGCATATGCTTTCTTCCTTGCCGTCATTTCGCTGAGTTTTTCAAAACCGTAAATCAAATCGTGGGAAAGTACCGGCTGTATTTGTATACCTACAGCTCTGGGATCAATCTCCATAATATTTATCTCCTGTTTTAACCCATTAATGGTCTCTGTCCGTTGGATATGCTTCACAGGGCTTATCTTTGGTACAATTGAGGTCCCATCAGGAGTCGGTGCTGTTTGCAGTGTGTTCTCAGATGGTCTTGTGACTTCATCATTTTTATCGCCAAATAAAAAATGCCCTACATACACAATAATGAAGGACATTACAACGAATAACGATATAAAAAACAAATACCGTACCTTTTTACTTTTTGTTTTCTTCACGGACAGGTTTGTTTCCTTGTATAATTTCTTTACCGACATTCTTCACACCGGTGCCGGAATGCTTTGACAGCTGTCTGTATAGCGACTCTGCAAGACCGAAGCTGCCTGTTTTTGAGGCTAATCCCATCAGATTTTCATCCTGCATGGACTCAAAAATCTCTGTGCCGGCATCCTTCTCTATAAGGTCTGATTTAGTAATAGTCCCCTTCATCTGCTTATACATCATATTGAGCATAATGCTCTCAAACTCCTGGCAAGCCTTCATCAGTTCCTTGTCGTCGTTATTTTGAACAGCAGCTTCCAGTTTTCTTGCAAAGCTGTCGTCAGCAGCACGAGCCGCCGATTTGGCCGCATCCTTTGTAAAGCTGTCTGCAGAGTTGCCGCTTATTTTTCCTATATCCATATTACCTCTCATTTTATACTCTTGCAAGACTTTATCTTCTCAGGTTATTGGCAATACCCAGCATTTCATCAGACGACTGAATTGCCTTGGAATTCAATTCATATGCCCTCTGGGCAACTATAAGCTTGACCATTTCTTCCACTGTCTTTACATTGGAAGCCTCAAGGAATTTTTGATTAATCAGGCTCTTTTGAGTGGTTTCTAATGCCATGATAGGTAAGCCTGCCGCTTGAGTAGCTTTGTAAAGGTTCTCTCCGATACTTTCAAGTCCATTCCTGTTGTCAAAATACGCCAGCCCAATTGACTGTCCGGTAGGCACGGTCAGACCTTCCTCATCGAGGTAACTCAATGCGCCAGCCTGTGACACAACCAGCCTGGAAAGATCAACATCTATCATGGCAGGTGCGCCGGCTTCATCCAGTACAGGATATCCATCGGAGGTGGTCAGCATTTTCCCGCTCTCTGTCAGGCTAAGCTTGAAGCTGCCGTCTCTGGTGTAGTTTATTTCTCCTGTTGGCCCCTGCACCATGAAAAACCCTTCGCCATCTATAAAGAAGTCAAGAGCGTTGCCTGTTTCCTCCGGGCTGCCTGTTTCAAAGTTCTTAACAGTTGCCACTGGTGTCGTTCCATGCCCTACCTGAAGGTTTACAGGCTTTCCGCCGTTAGGAAGCACCCGCGCCCTGTCCAAAGTTTCATAGAGCAGATCCTTAAATTCCACACGCCTCTTCTTATACCCTGTAGTATTAACGTTAGCAAGGTTGTTGGATATCACATCAACATTCATCTGTTGTGCCATCATTCCAGATGCCGATGTCCACAATGCTCTCATCATAATTTTGGCCTCCTGTTTAAAGTTGACATTCCTCAGCGCAAAAGGAATGCCCCTGCTCAAGAGAGGTGTGTCCCCTCTCCTTTTATCTTAATGCGCCTACCACATTAACTGCCTTTTCCAGCGTCCCGTCCATAGCCTGTAATGCCTTTTGATTGGCTTCATACGAGCGCATAACCGTTATCATATCAACCATTTCACGTACAATGTTTACATTTGAAAGCTCCGTGAAACCCTGTTGAATTATCCCCGAGAAATTTCTTCTTCCGGCATTCTCTTCTGCCTGAACCAAATTGTTGCCAAATTTTCTAAGGACTGCAGTGTCTGTAAATTCCCTTATCTGCAGCCGGTCAACCACTTGGTCGTTCTGAATAATCGTGCCGTCCTTGCCGACCGAAAAATCGCCGCTCTCCAGCATGATTAACCCATTTTCACCCATAACTGCATGTCCATCCTTAGTCAACAGGCTGTTATCTCTGCCTCTGGTAAAGGAGCCATCACGTGTATAAAGCTCCCTTTCAGTGCCGTCAGCGTCTGTAACCGAAACGGTAAAGAATGCATTGTTGCTGTCTCTGATGGCCATATCAAGGCCATTCTCCGTTTTGGCAAGCTGTCCCTGGGTATAATTAGTAAACACCTCGCCTACATCATTCCCAAGCTCCATTGTGCCTATATTGCGCATGCTTGCAGGCGTACCGTTATAATCTTTTATTATCTTTGTAAGCAGGGAGGGAAAGCTCTCCAACACCAGTATGTCCTTTTTATACCCGTTTGTGCTGACATTCGCCATATTATTCGAAATAATATCCATTTTTTTCTGAACTGCCAGCATGCTCCAGCCGGAGGTATACAAACCACGTATCATAGCTTCTCCTTATGAATCTGTTATTGCCACTAAACAGCATCTCTGTAGGCTTTATAAAAATATTGTGCAACAGTCTGATACACTATAGTTATTATCGGTAAGATAGCTCCACATCTTAACGTTTTCTTGTAGCATCGGACTTTAGAAACTTCTAAAAAATACTATGATGTGTTTGGAAATGGGAATCCCCTTTACCGCAAAAAAGACCGGGGTTTAATCCGGCCTTGCACTCTGTTGCTTCTCAGTTTTTAAAAGCATAGGAATTTATAAATTTCCTAAGAAATTACTATGCTGGGGTTTGGAAAGGGGACTCCCCTTTCCCGGTTTA
>CAYGHY010000158.1:0-7031 GCA_964349435.1 uncultured Oscillospiraceae bacterium | reverse complement strand
AGTCTGCCCTTAAGACCGCAATAAAGAAATGCAATGAAGCTATTGTCAATAAGGACGCTTCTGCACCATCTGTATTAAACGCTACAGTAAAATCCATTGATAAGGCAGCTGCTAAGAACTTAATTCATAAAAACACCGCTGCGAGAAAAAAATCCAGACTGGCAAAGGCTCTTAACGCAGTTAAATAATTAGATTTTTACATCATTCCGAGTGACAATTTTATCAAATAAACAAAGAAAGCTTCGAGCATCGTATGAACTGTACTTAGTTCAGTAGTGACCGGGCTTTTTGTTTTATAAACTTTTACCAGAGCTCTGAACATGCAGAGCAGACCCGGGATCAATCATGTTCACAGGTTTATGATCATCAATTCTACGGCAACCCTATCTTCCAGTTTGCCTGTTTTAATGGCCAAGTCCAGCTCCAGTCCTATTGAAATAGCCGATTCAAGCTTTTCCAACGAAAACCCTTGTGCCTGCTTAATTATTTTGCCGGAAAAAAAAGGATGCAAACCCAGGCGGGATGTTATTTCAGTTCTGGTAGCACCCTCCTGGCTCATTAGCTTCACGTGCAGGAGCTGCCGAATCTGTCTGACAATCATGAACATGATCCTCTGCATCGGCTCCTTCAAAATAACCATGTCATTCAATAACGACAACGCCTCTGCGCGTTTATCCGCAGCAATTGCATCAGTCAGATCGAACACCCTGCTCTTTATGGACTTTGTGCAGACCTTTTTAATATCAGCCAAGGTAATCTTCTGTCTGTCGCCTGCATATGCACATAGCTTGGCTATTTCATTGGATATGTCATCCATGCCCGGCTCACAATATTCAACTAGCTGCGCAGCCGTCTTCAAATCAATTTCATGGTTCCCGACCTTCATCCTTTTGGTTATCCAGCTCACCAACTCTTCCGGTTTCCTGTATTTGAACTCAATAATCAGACCATGCTTCTTAACCAGTTCCACATATTTTATTCTTTTATCTATCTCCATCTCAACAAATATCAGACAGATATGCTCCGGCATGTTTTGTAACAACAGTGCCAAATCATCATCGGATTTCCCACTTTTACCTTTTTCTTGTGTCTTCTTTTCCTTAAAAAGGCTTGAGTTTTTCACCACAACCATTTTTCTGTCAGAGAACACCGGCAGCGTTTTACAATTTTCAATGATTGCTGCGGGCGAAGCCTTCCCTTCCAGAACAACTTTGTTTAACAACTTGAAATCTTCCTTCAGCAAGTTATTCTCGATATACTCTGTGTAATTCCTCTTGAGATATTCTTCTTCGCCATAGAAAAGGTACAGTCTTCCGATATCTTTGTTTTTTACTGCGTTTTTAAGCACTTCCTCACTCATAAAAATCTTCTCGCTTTCCTTTAACGGTTCTTATTATTTTGACAGTATTACCGTCACTTTTCAATATAACCGCTCCACTCTCATCAGTCCGAAAGTAACTCACATTGTTTTGCTCCAGCAGCGACACTACTTGTGGCGATGGATGCCCGAAATTGTTTTTCCCTACGCTGATGATTGCGGCCTGTGGGTTCACCTTTTCCAGAAAACTTCTGCCGGTGGAGGATATTGAGCCATGATGAGCTATTTTTATAACATCCGCAGACAAAGCCGAAGCATTTGCAACTAGCTCATTTTCCATCTCGGACTCCAAATCGCCTGTAAATAAGATCGTTGTCTGCCCATAAAACAATTTTAGCACTAAAGAGGCATTATTTAAAGAGGTTTTGTTTAAAGAGGTCTTATCAACGGGGAAGTCTGAATCCGGGCTTAAAACCTGCAAATGTGTTCTGTCATCAAGCCTGACAGTCTGCCCTTCCGAACACTTTGACACGGGCACATTCATAACTCCTGCGGTTTGAATAAGATCTGCAAAACCGCTTTCATCGGCTAGTGATGGAAGTATCAGTCTGCCCACCTTCATCAGCTCCAGAATATCGCTAAGCCCTTGTATATGGTCTGTATGAGAATGGGTTGCGATTACAGCATCCAGCCGACTGACGCCGCTATCCAGCAGAAATGGCAGCACCACTGTTTCACCAATTTTGGACCTGCGGCCAGGATTTGCACTTCCGCCTCCGTCAATCAGCACCGTCTTTCCGGCATATGTCCTGATAAAGGCCGAATCCCCATGCCCCACATCAAGAAAAACCACTTCAAGCCGACCTGGCTGAAGGCTGCCCGCCAGAACAAATACGGTCGCAAAGGATAACACTATTGCCGTATGCCGCGGCTTGAGAGCAATCTTTTTAAGTGGTTTGTACCAAAGCAGAAACCATATAGTAATATAATATGCCACAACAAGAAAAAAAGGTGGCGTTACTGTTTTAACTGTGGCAAAAGGTATGCCGGAAGCAAATTTCGTGATGTATAACACCGCACTGAGGAAAACACCATTCAAGTACCCTATGACTTGAGAAATAGCCAGACTGAACTGTCCCAACAGAGCCATGAGCGTTCCCAGCATGGTAATCAATGCAAGCAGTGGAACAGCAAGCAGGTTAGCTGGGACGGCTATTACAGAAACTTTGTTGAAACACACAAGCGTAATGGGCAGCACACCAAGCTGAGCGGCAAGAGTCGCCGCCAGTGTTTCTGAAATCCAACCCGGTATAAAGGGCCGGGTAAACAGCTTTTTAATGTTTCTATATAGCATCACAATAGCCAGTGTTGCACCATAAGACAACTGGAAACCAATGTTGAAGAGCATGCACGGGCTCAACGCAAGAAGAATGATGCAGGAAAGAGCTATGGCTGCATAAGTATCCGGTTCACGATATAAGATTCCTGCCAGCAGCAAAATAGAGGCCATAACAACAGCCCTAAGCACAGAAGGCTCAAAGCCTGTCACAAATGTAAACATTATGAGAAAAGCAATAAGAATTATATTCGCCGCAGTCTTGCGAATTCTCAACAGCTTGAGGAGATAGGCCAGCGGCAATATCAAAAACGCTATGTTAGCTCCTGAAACCGCCATTATGTGGGTTAATCCTGCATCGCTGAAGGCCTCCTGCACCTTTTCCGAAAGACCTTCTCTGTATCCTATCAGCATTCCGTTCAGCAAACCTGCCTGCTGACGCGGTAAACTGTTTTCAATTACATAAACAATTCGTTTGCGTATATTCAGCCCTGTCTGTACCAGCAAATTGCCTTTTTTATACTTACCCGGCTCTATTGCATATCCGTATGAAAATACAGATGCACCCACACCCTTCTGTGCCAGATACCTTCGATAATCAAAGCCCCCCGGATTTCTTACACCCTTTGGCTGTGAAAGCATCCCCTCAAACACCAGCTCCCTGCCATAATCAAAAAAACCGCCTTCTTTGTTCATCAGAGTAGTTAACAACAATTTACCTTTGATTTTAACAAAGGAGCCGTTGTATTCCTGCCGGATGCTGTCGGCTTTTACTATATACGTAACCCTTTCGCTTTTGACCTCCGGTTCGGATGCTATGTACCCCTTTATTTGCACCTCTTTCCCCTCAAAATCAGCGAAACTTCTTAGCTGCAATTGATCAACATATAAGAATTGCAAGGCCCCCAAAAGAAAAAATGCCAGCAAGCCGATAGGTACAAAAAACCCGCTTTCACGCATTTTCCCAAATGCAAAAAAACAGGAAACAAGTAATATGAACAAGCTGACTATCACAATAATCGAATTCGATAGAAAAGCTGTAACTATACCGCCTATCATCATTATGCAAAAAGATACAAGCGGACGTCTAAAAATTATCCTCATCCCGACACCTTTTTGCATTTATTGTATTATATAATAAATTATTTGTAAATATTTAACAAATAATTTCCCACTTCGTCAAATAATCTCCGGCGAAAATATAATGTCAGCTATAAAAAATAGCTACGACCTCGTATGACTCTGACTTCCCAAATAACCCATAAGTATTTTTGCATTTTCAATGGCCTTTCCTTTGGGATGGTTGTTAAAAGAAACCAGTGTCACTCCCGAACCCTCCTCCAGTTCACGGAGCCTGTTTACCCATTCAAGAAGCTCACTCGTACTGTAAAGATAATCATATCTTTCCGAGCCTTCGCCTGTGTACCACTTGTCCGCATTTCTTCCATGCAGCCTTAAGTATGCGACATTGGAAGTGACCGCCGTTACTTTGTTGATCAGACCGCGGATATCCGGTTCATCCACACATACGAATCCCATACCCTCCTGTTTGAGAATGTCGAATACCTCTTTCCTGATCCATTCTCTGTTTCTGAACTCAATGCACAGTTCATGCTCCTTAAAATGTTGCTTAAGACTTTTCAGGTAATCAATACTTGCCTCACTGCGGTGGAAAGAATAGGGAAACTGCGCCAGCAGACAGGCCAATTTGCCGCTTTGAGCAATTGGCGCCAGCGAATATTTGAATTTTTGCGCCTCTGCTTGTCCCGAATTTCTCTCATGAGTGAAACCGCCAAACAGTTTTACTGCAAATTTGAAATCCGTAGGAGTCTTTCTATCCAATCCTTCAAAAAGCTTACGACCGGGCATATGATAGTAGGTGGAATTAATTTCGACAAAATTGAAATGGAGAGAATAGTAGTCCAGCATCTCCGTTGATTTTATACCTTCCGGGTAAAACGGACCCACCCAATCAGCATATGAATAACCTGCAGTACCTACCCTTAACATGATCCACCTCCGACCTTTTCCGCAAATCGGCACTTATGCTTGTGCCATGGGCGTGCACAGACCCGCCCCTGCTATTATTCCACAAATAATCTGTTTTTCCTGCATTATTAATGTCGGCCACTATATTTCCTTATTTTTACTAACAGCTTAAAGTTATATACGCGTCAAGAAAATTCGCTTCGCTCATGACTTAAAACCAAAGCGAATTTATCTTGTTCGCTATGGAACCCTTCTCCAATGCCTCGCTACGGAATACAGGATTATTCCATCTGCGTGAATGTGAGCGATTTCTTCCTCAACTCCTGAAGCCTGTCCCTCAAGGCAGCCGCCCTTTCGAACTGCAGATCCCTGGCAGCTTCCTTCATTTCCTTTTCGAGCTTCAGCATTAATGCCTGAATATCCTTCTCACCAAGCTGCTCCAAATTCTGAGCGAAGGAATATCTGGTGTCTTCCTCAGCAACCTTCATGGTCTCCAAAGTATCTCTGACACCCTTTTGTATGGTTGTCGGCGTTATATTATTTTCAATGTTATATTCCGTTTGTATTTTTCTTCTTCTGTCGGTCTCGCTAATAGCTCTATGCATGGAATCAGTCACCTTGTCGGCATACATAATAACAGTGCCTTCTACATGCCTTGCTGCCCTGCCGACAGTTTGAATCAGTGAGGTCTCCGAGCGCAGGAAGCCTTCCTTGTCCGCATCCAGTATGGCCACCAGCGTAACCTCCGGCAGGTCAAGCCCTTCTCTGAGCAGGTTTATGCCAATTAAAATGTCGAAGACGCCCAATCTCAGGTTCCTGATCAGTTCCATTCTCTCAAGCGTTTCAACATCAGAATGCAGGTATTCCACCTTAAAGTCCAGATCCTTCAGATAGGAGGTCAAATCCTCCGCCATTTTCTTGGTCAGCGTTGTAACTAAAACTCTCTGCTGCTTTTCAACCCTCTTTGAGATTTCTCCGATCAGATCGTCAATCTGGCCTTTTACAGGACGCACCATGATTTCAGGATCAATGAGCCCGGTCGGCCTGATAATCTGCTCTGCTACTTGCTGCGAATGTCTTTTCTCATATTGTCCCGGCGTAGCACTGATATATACTGCCTGTTTTATTTTTTTCTCGAATTCCTCAAACTTCAAAGGGCGGTTATCAAAGGCAGACGGCAGTCTGAAGCCAAACTCCACAAGTGATTCCTTGCGGGATCTGTCACCATTGTACATGCCCCCTATTTGCGGGATGGAAACATGGGATTCGTCAACGATGAGAAGCATGTCTTCCGGGAAATAATCCAGAAGCGTGTATGGCGCACTACCCGGCGCCCTTCCGCTGATATGCCTGGAATAATTCTCAATTCCCTGACAGAAGCCTATCTCCTGCAGCATTTCCAGATCGTATCTGGTTCTTTGCTCCAATCTCTGAGCCTCCAGCAGTTTACTCTGCTCCTTCAGTTCCTTCAGCCTCTCCTCCAGTTCCTGCTCTATCGTACTTATCGACTTGAGCATCTTCGGCCTGGTGGTAGCATAATGGTTGGCGGGAAAGATCGCAGCATGGGAGCGGATTCCCAATATTTCACCTGTCAAATAGTTGACCTCTGATAACCGCTCAATTTCGTCTCCAAAAAACTCCACCCTCAGCACCCTCTCAGAAGAATCCGGCGGAAAAATTTCCAGCACATCGCCTCTTGCCCTGAATTTACCGCGCTTAAAGTCTATTTCATTTCTCTCATATTGTATATCCACAAGCTTTCTGATGATCTCATCCCGATCCTTCTGCATACCGGGTCTTAGCGACAGCATCAGGTCGGTGTAATCCTCAGGATCACCAAGACCGTAAATACACGATACACTGGCAACAATAATCACGTCGCGCCTTTCAAAAAGCGCCGCAGTTGCCGAATGTCTCAGCTTATCAATCTCATCGTTGATATGCGAATCTTTTTCTATATATGTGTCAGTCGAAGCAATATAAGCCTCCGGCTGATAATAGTCGTAATAACTTACAAAATACTCTACTGCGTTATTGGGGAAAAACTCTCTGAACTCACTGCATAACTGCGCAGCCAGTGTTTTGTTGTGTGCCATAACCAACGTTGGCCGCTGTACCCGTTCAATCACGTTCGCCATTGTAAACGTCTTCCCCGAACCGGTCACCCCAAGTAGCGTCTGGTGCCTGTACCCTCTGTTTAATCCATTCACCAGCCTGTCCACCGCCTCCGGCTGATCCCCGCACAATTTATAATCCGAAACAATCTTAAACGCCTCCATACTCACTCCACCAATCTTATTATTACCACCAAGAAAATTCGCTTCGCTCATGACCTAAAACCAAAGCGAATTTATCTTGTTCGCTATGGAACCCTATGGTTCCCTTCGA
>CAYGHY010000157.1:0-7042 GCA_964349435.1 uncultured Oscillospiraceae bacterium | reverse complement strand
TCGCGCGCCTGTTTGCGCAGATCATGAAAGACAACGGCATTCTGCCGGTTGGCAAGCTGCTGGAAGTGGGAAGGGCCGACCTGGTGGGCAAGTATGTCGGCTGGACCGCCAGGCTGGTCAAGGAAAAGTTCAAGGAGGCCAAAGGATCTGTTCTGTTCATTGATGAGGCGTATTCCCTGGTGGATGACAGGGACGGGATGTTTGGGGACGAGGCAATCAATGCCATTGTGCAGGAAATGGAGAATCAGCGTGACCATGTGGTGGTCATCTTTGCCGGCTACCCCGGCAAGATGGAAAGCTTCCTGAAAAAGAACCCGGGGATGCGCAGCCGCATTGGCTTCAGGATCCAGTTTCCCGACTACAGCACGGATGAACTATTCGATATCCTGGCTTCCATTGCGGAAGACAGCCATATGCGGTTGGCTCCGGGCGTCAGGGAAAAGCTGATGCCTGTATTCATCAGCGCGAAAAAGGAGGAAAGTTTTGGCAATGGCAGGTTCGCCCGAAATGCTTTTGAGAGAGCCCGCCTGCGCCAGGCAAGCCGGCTTCTGGAACAGGATATCGATACCCTCAGCAAAGAGGATGTGATGACCTTGTGCGCAGATGATTTCGACATGACAACCGGAATTTTGGCTGCGCAGCCGCAGCGCATGATTGGATTTGGCTTGTGAAGAGGAAAACATCAATGGGAAGTATACTGTTTTTGACTTATTCAGGGTTGTGCCGGACACAGCTTCAAGGTATACTAGCCCGCAGAGGTGATCATATGTATACTGCGCAGCCCAAGAAGCTGTTGATCCTCAATATCCTGGATATCTTGAAACACCATACAGATGCTGAACACCGGCTGAGTCAGCAGGACATCATCCGCATCCTGAAAAATGAATACGCCATGAGCATCGACCGCAAAGCAGTCAAGCGCAGCCTGATGGACCTGGTTGGGTTCGGATATCCGGTTGAATACACAGAGATTATTCGCAGAGGCAAAACCGGCGAGGAAGAATCCATCTATACCGGCTGGTATCTGGAACACGATTTTTCCGACGCAGAATTACGGTTGTTGATTGACAGCCTGCTGTTTTCCAAGCACATTCCAAACAGCCAGTGCAAGGAGTTGGCAGGGAAGCTTGAAAGCCTGTCAAACGATTATTTCAAATCGCACGTCAAGCACATCCGCAATCTGCCTGAGAATCTCCCGGCCAACAGGGAATTATTCCTGACCATTGAGGTGCTGGATGAAGCCATCAGCAAGCGGCACCAGGTAACCTTCTTTTACAGCAATTATGATGTGGACAAGAAGCTTCATCCCCGCAGGGGAAAGGATGGAAAGGAGTGGGAATACCTTATCAACCCTTACCAGATGGTAGCCACAAACGGAAAGTATTATTTGATCTGCAACTATGACAGGTATGACAATGTGGTCAACTTCCGCCTCGACCGTATCACAGGCATCAAACTGCTGGATACGCCGGTAAAGCCCATGAAGGAGGTACGCGGGCTGGAGAACGGGCTGGACTTGCCCAAACACATGGCGGAGCACATCTACATGTTCTCGGGGGACAGCATCAAAGTCTCCTTCCGCGCCAAGCGCTACCTGGTGAATGATGTCATCGACTGGTTTGGCAAGGATGTGAAATTCACAGACATTACAGAAGATGAGATGAGTGTTTCAGTTCAAGTGAACGAAGAGGCCATGAAACTCTGGGCGATGCAGTACGCGCTGCATGTCAAGATCCTCTCACCGCAATCCATGAGGGATGAAATCAAGAACAACCTGGAAATGTCGTTGAAGAAATATGCGGAACAATAAGAAAGTCGAGATGTCCGGATGGATGAACTGAGGAAATTGCTGCTCCGAAAACTTCATGAACGGTATCCGGGGAACATCCCCGCATTTATCAAAGAGCGCTTTGATAAAGAATTGGGGGTTGTTTGGAAGGACGTATTTGATGGTTTTTTCCCTCTCTATCAAACAATCATGAAGACCGCTGAAGTATCCGGGCAGCCTGTTTGGAATTGCGGATTCGGAAATGGTTCCTTTCTGTTTTACCTTTTGGACAAAGGGCTTAATCCGCTGCCGCCCCACTGGGAGTGCAAAGGATGCGGCCATATCGAAACCGATGAGCATGCAGTCCTCTGCTTTGATCTGCCTGCCAGGGATTGCCCGGACTGCAAAAAGCAGATGGTACGGGACGGCATCCACAGCAGTGTGGAAGAAGCCTTGCGCAGCACACACTTTGAAATCCGGGTAAATGAGGACTTCCTGGAGGCAGCCAACCAGGCCGCACTCAGTGCGCTGAAAGACCGCAGGGCTTTCCAGCGGCGTTGGAATCACAACCCTGCGCCGGATAACTATCATTCGTATTACTTGACGGACAAATGCGAATTGCTGGTCAGTTCGCTGATTCATCAGGATGAGTCCGGCCATGAGTATATCAATGTTGAGGATGAAAGGAATTGCTCTGTCAATCTTCTGTCGGTTGTTATTATTGGGCAGACAAACTATGCGATGCCGAAAAACGCTCGACCCATGGAGGAGTGGATAGAGAGCAAGCCTGATATCCAATCGTTTCTGCAGCAATCAATTCAAGATATGAAGGCCCGGGGTGACTATTATCCGGAAAACACCGAGGAACAAATATTGAAGATGATTCATCTTATGCAGCCTGAAACCTGGACTGCTTTGATTGAGATCGTCTGCTATGCTTCAGGAAATTACACCAGAACAGGGAAAAACACGATTCAGGAATTGGTTGAGCTTATCCAGGGAAGTGATTTTCGGCATGTGTTGTATTCCCGGGAATCTCTGCAGTTTTATTTGAGAAAGGAAGGTGTGCCGGAGATATTGGACTGGCAGATGGTAGAACAGCTTCGAAGAGGGTGGAAAGGATGGGAAAAGGAAATCTATGAAGAGGAAACGCCGCTGCTTGAAAAGGATGAGTTGTTCAACGCTGTTATGTATATGAGGTCGCGGACCCATTCCATCAACTGGTTGTGGAGATATTTGGATAAAACGGAGGAGGTGAGTGAATAATGTGATATTGTCGCTGATGCTGTATATGGTAATAAGGAATACCGAAATCTGCAGTTTCTAGGGAAAGATGGTTGTTTTTTGGTGATTAAACGATCATCGAATATATGCTGAGATTGGAGAAATACATTATGTCGGGTAATTTAACAGTGGAAAGCAACAATTCTTCAGAACCTAAACGCGTGTACGTATACAAGGTTGATCACGACTTGGGAATAAACCCTAATCCATTTGGGAAATACTGTACACTTACCACTTGCAAAGGATCAATGCGAAAAGCAATCGCAGGTTACATTACGGGACAGCAACACAAAATTCCCAACCATTCAGTAACAGATATGGGGATCTGGGTAATCGGTATCGCTGGGAAGAATCTTGAAGAACACGGCACAGATCGATATGGTCATATAGTTTATGCCATGCAAGTCACAGAGGCTCCTACATATGAGGAGTACTGGGCTGATTCTAGATTCTTGTATAAGAAACCTCTTCTTTCTCCACAAGAAACAGAATTGATAAAAACTGGACATAAACAGCATTATAGATTCTTCAAAGGAAATAAAAACTATCTTGTGTGCGGCGACAATATCGAAGGCAACTACGAACGCAACTGTAATCACGTTCCTTATAAGCATATTCTTGTTTCAGATAGGTTTGAGTATTATGGTGTTGATGCAGGCAAGCAGAGGAAACTCCTCGATGATCTTGGAGTAAATTACAATGACGGTTTGCGTCCATATAGATTGTATTCATCTGATGTTAGTAAACCAATTCCAGAAGGGATAAGATATTACATAAAAAACGAATTCATGAACAAAAAACTCTTAGCACGTCCAACATTTAGCAGCCCTGAATTCCAAATTCCCAAAGGAGAAAAGATGTGAAAATAATTTTATCACGCAAAGGATTTGATACTGGCAAAAAAACAGGAGGCATCCCAAGCCCAATAATGCCTGATGGTACCTTGTTGTCCCTGCCAATACAATCGGATTATGATAATCTCCGGTTTGATGAACTTATGTGGCAAGGAATGACATATCTGGATATATTAAGTCAGCTAAAACACAATCGAACATGGACAACCTGCCATCTTGACCCCGATATACGACCTGATGTGCGAGCTTTTGAAATTGAGGGATGGAAACCAGCCTTTGGACAGATTGGTTCAGCTCAAGGTGTATTACGCAACAGCGACATTAGTGAGAACGATCTCTTCCTTTTCTTCGGGCTTTTTCAGCAAACAGAGTGGGTACATCACAATCGTCTTGAGTATCAGAAAGGTACCTTACCGAAGCAAATAATCTTTGGGTATCTGCAGGTAAAAGAAATTCTGACAGATCCTTTAGAAATCAAACGATACCATTGGCACCCCCATGCTTGCGAATCTCGATTACTGGATTCGACTAATGCCTTATATATACCAAACGATTTTCTAACTTTCGAACCTTCGCAACCGGGTTATGGCGTACTGAATATGCGCCCGGATCGCGTGTTGACCATGCCGGGAAAAACACCTGCCACATGGATCCCAAAATCATTTTATGGATCCGAAGCAATATTTGGTAACAGAAAAAACAGCGCTGAGGGAGACGGGCTCTATTATGCCGGGCAGTGGCAGGAATTGGTATTGCGTGAAAGTGAAGAGGCGAGTAATTGGGCAAAAAGTATCATTCACTAACTACCTGAGTCGCATGAGATATGAATAGGCTGATTGGTGATACTCAAAGCGTCACCCGCATTCCCATTATACTGCCAAGGTCTCTGGGTCAATAATGGGAAATTGGCTTCCCACCAGGCAGTATTTCGGAAGCATGCCCTTGTTTGCATTCCGCTTCTGCGCCACCGAGCCCAGGACGCAGGCCTTTTGACGGAACTGAGTGGGACTTATCCTTCTGCCTTGATCCAAAAACCTGCAGGCAATCCACTCATTCCTCCCGCAGGTCTTTCCTGTACACCAGCCGCTTCTGCGTCTCCCCGGCCGGCTCAAAGCCCGGTTATTCATAAGACACGGGGACGGCAGGCGAAGAACAGGCGGAATAGCTCTTGTATGCCGGGATCATTCTGTGTCATTTTGTGTCATGGTGTGCCGTATTTTGTGCCATGGGCTGAGGCTCTGTGAGGCGTTGAACCGCCTCACTTTTTTGGCGCTGAAGGGATTTTTGTGTATTTTGTGTCAGTGTTCGGGGGTATAAATTTTCAAAGTGGATGTGATGTAAGGATTTTGGAATAGAAAGGTTGAAGAGGATATGTTTTGATCTTCTTTTTATCGACGGAGATCCTTCCCTTGTATATCTGAACCTGTCCTGCCGGATGCCTGGCGGGAACAGCGGCAGACGGGGAACTGTCCCGTTGTCCGCACATGGTGAAGGCGATCGGGTGGAAAGCGCTTCCAAACAAGGCCCGCCCGACCAACATGCCGGATCTGGGCCCGCAGAAGTGCTGGGAGAAGGAAAACTCCTTTGTTCTAATGGATGACGGGAATGAGGTGTTCTCGTGAAGTGTGCAACAGTCATAGGGTTGCACGGGACTTACACGGAGAGTTACACACCCGGAAACCCCTTGCCCCGCCTTGCTTTTTTTGAAAAATCCGGAGGTTTTGTGTAAGTGTGTAAGGATTTTGGAAAAAATAAATAAATGAAAGGGCGGGTATAGGCCGATACGAGATGATGAAAAGTTTGGGAAGAGTTACACAGTTACACGGTTACCGGAAATGACATTAAAAAAGCGTGATTCCACAAGGGAACTGAGGGTGTGTAAGGAGGTGTGCAACTGTTGTGCAACTCTTGTGCGGGGGCAGATGGAAGAACGTAAGCGCAAAGCCTGACCACGTCTTTCCATCGCATAAACTCCACAGGTCAATGTCTCAAGGAATTTCAAGAATACTTGAGAATGCCTGAGACAATTGAAGACCAGCCCAAATAAAGGTGCAGATGGCCGGATATGTGCGCAAGATTGAGCCGCCCCATAACGCGACCGGCCGCCCGCCGCTGCCCAGCTATGAACTGCACCCAAGTCTCTTGGCCAGGATGGATGAGACAGAATCAAATAGTTTTTTAGCGGTTTATAGCGGTTTACAGCGGGTTTACAGCGGATGCAATAAGCCTGAAACCCCTTGATAAACCTCACTTTATTGGGGCAGTCAAGGAGTTTCTCGCCTTTATAGCGGTTTTCAGTCATGTGGACTTTATTTTTATAGGTTCAGCAACATAGTACTGCATAATATTATGCATCTTAAATTGCGAGAGGTTATATTTTTCCCACAAAACAGCAAAATGAAAACGAAAATGAAGGGGACTCATGACTTTGTTTTTCAAAACAAACAGTTTCATCACTGTGTTTCTGAAGGCATTCTACGAAATACATGAACAATTTCCTCTATGTTCATTGACTCTATAACAATTCCTGTATACAATTGTATTTAGAAAAACAAATTGAGACTGGTTATGGTAACAACATAATATGAATGCAGCCTGCCCCGTTGTTTAACAGAATTTGTTTGGAGGCAAAATCAAATGGGAAAGTTAAATGAAGCGCTCGTCAGGGATGAAGCTATGGTTTTCCTGAAAGATCATTATGTTAATGTACATAAGTTAGCGAAGATATCAGAGAAAAAGGAGGCTGTTGTTGTATACCGGGGTAAAAAGGGGCGTGTGGATGGCCTTCTCACTTTTAAGGATCAACGTGGTCGAATCATAACAGTTGCCGTTGAAGCAAAATCCAGGAAAACTTATCTGAGCTTGCGACCAGTATTTGATGATATGAGATTATTGTTGCTGCTTACAGTCGTTATAGCACTTGTATTCATTTCATCTATGATAATATTCAATATGCTTACCCTTTGGATTCGTATAGTATTGTCTTTGCTTATAGGTGTAATCTCATTTTTTGCTTTCATGTTATGGGCTGCGATTTTATACAAGGGTGTAAAGAGAGGTGCAATTGACCAATTGTCCCGTTATCCCGCAGATTTGAAATGGATTGCGCTTCCTATGGATTTGTTCAATCAATATT
>CAYGHY010000156.1:6806-7076 GCA_964349435.1 uncultured Oscillospiraceae bacterium | reverse complement strand
TAAGGCATCCGTCGAAGGGAACCATAGGGTTCCATAGCGAACAAGATAAATTCGTTTTAGTTTTAAGTCATGACCGAAGCGAATTTTCTTGTCCCGCTTCCGCCCTGTACCATTAAAAGGCTGTATTGTGTCTTTTGGGACTTTTACAGAGCAAAAAACCCTGTATCCTTTTTATAGAATAAAGGGTTTGAATTGCTGGTATCCCCGACGAGAATCGAACTCATATCATTGGTTTAGGAAACCAGTGCACTATCCATTATGCTACGGGGA